>JAIYBO010000053.1 GCA_027488495.1 Bacteroidota bacterium
AACACCGTAACCGCCGCAGGCATCGAAGCTGGAAGAAACTGTAGAATCTTGTACCGCTTGGGCCAAGGCGCCGATCACCCCGTGAACTTATATCACCCCGAAGGCCATTATCTCAAAGGTTTGGTGATTCAGGTGGAGTGATTTCCACCCACAAATCACGCTGAATTGAACCCTTTGGGGAAATTTCAACCCCATTTGGCATAGAATTTTAGGTCGAAAAAACCAAGGAGACATCCCCTACTGTTGCGCAAAACGATAAAACACGTAAGCCACGGGCACAAACAACACATTGGGCAGCCAAACCGCCAACCAAGGCCATACCACCCCTGAGTTTCCCAACGACACAAAGTATTTGCTGAAAAACAGGAAAAACAGAATCACAAATATCCCAACAGCCAAGGAAAACCCAAGTCCGCCCCGGCTCTTCCTTCCCGCCACACTCACGGCGATCAAAACCAATATGAACGTACTAAAGGGCGATGCATAACGCCGATTCAATTCGGTCTCCAAGAGTTCTACATTGCTCGACCCCCGCATTTTCTCTTTGGCAATCATGCTGCGCAATTCATTTTGATTCAAACTTTGCACATCCTCCAATCGAAAAAAGAAATCTTCCGGATTAAACGGAATCAATGTATCCAATGTAGCGTGATATTGAATGTCCTGATTCCCAGTGGCCAAAAACTTCCGCTGCCAAACCATTTCTAGACGCCATTTTTTCGCCTCGGGCGACCATCGAATGAATCGACCAAACAGAGAGCTTTTCAGCTGCTTGCCCTGATACTCCTCCACTGTCACCCCAACCCCTGAACTGTCGTTGTTGTTGAAATACTCCATGTACAAAATCACACCGGGCTTGATTTGCCTAAAAATGGTTGATTTGGCTTGAGAATAATAGTCGCGCATGTAGGCATTTTCAAACCGAACCCTCGCCTTATCTGTGATCGGTATCACCCATGCATTCAACACGTAACTGCCAAACGCAAGCAACAAGGCCGTTCCCATATAGGGCATCAAAATGCGCTTCAACGACATCCCCCCAGCAAGCATTGAAATGATCTCCGTTCTCGATGCCAAACGCGAAGTCATGTACAAAACAGAAATGAAAATGAAAATCGGTGAAAAGGTATTGAGCAAACTCGGCACAAAATTGAGATAGTACACAGTGAAAATCTCATTCACTGGCGCCGATTTCTCCAGAAAATCATCCAACTTCTCGGCAACATCAAACACCATGATGATGATGATAAAAAGCAAAACGGTCACGAAGAAAGTCTCTAAGAACTTTTTCGAAATATACCAGTCTAACTTTTTGATTTTCATATTTGGGCAACCAACGAAGGGTGCAAACTACGACAATTTTCGCGACACTGTTTTGAGGATACTTTCTTTCCAGAGGTGGAAATCGCCTTGTAAAATGCGCTCTCTGGCCTGCCTCACCAACCACAAGTAAAAACGCAAATTTTGAATACTGGCGATGATCGGACCCATCATTTCATTGGCTTGAAACAAATGTCGAACATAGGCTTTACTATACTCCGGCGTAAGCAATGAATCCAGGGGTTCAAAGTCATCGGCCCACTTCTTGTTCTTGATGTTCACGATTCCCTCACAGGTGAACACGTTTCCGTTTCTGCCGTTTCGGGTTGGCATCACACAATCAAACATATCTACCCCCAAGGCGATGGCGTTGAGCAAATTCTCTGGCGTACCAACTCCCATCAAGTATCGGGGCTTATCGTACGGCAAAATATCCGTCACCAACTCCGTCATCCGGTACATATCCTCATGAGGTTCTCCCACACTAAGGCCACCAATGGCATACCCTTTGGCATCGTGTTTTAACACATATTCAGCACTTTGCTTGCGCAAATCATCGTAAACACTGCCCTGTACGATGGGCATCAAAGCTTGCTCATGTCCGTAAATGGGCTCCGTTTCATTGAACCTCGAAAAGCATCGATCCAACCAACGATGGGTCATATGCATCGATTTTTTGGCATACTCGTAATCGCAAGGATATGGTGTACACTCATCAAATGCCATAATGATATCGGCACCAATCACACGTTGGATATCCATCACCCGCTCTGGGCTAAACATGTGCTTTGAACCATCGATATGACTGGCGAACTTCACGCCTTCATCGGTGAGTTTACGCGTTCCTGATAGCGAATACACTTGGTAACCACCGCTATCGGTGAGCACTGGGCGATCCCAATTGCTGAAACCATGTATCCCACCCGCTTTTTGCAAAATATCGAGGCCCGGCCTCAAATACAGATGGTAAGTATTGCCCAAAATAATATCGGCGTTGATATCATTTTTGTTCAAAAGAAAGTTTCTATGTACCCCTTTCACCGTACCCGCCGTGCCAACCGGCATGAAAATAGGGGTTTGAATGCGACCGTGCGCAGTATCAATCACACCAGCCCTTGCTTTGGTGAAAGGATCTTTATGTTGTAATACGAAATTCAATTCTGTGCCATCAATGAAATGCTAAACAACCGCGGATATATCGAGGCCATACTACCTGAATAGTAGCTGTTGGGCACACGAATGAGCGCATTGTTTAACCCGTTCGACATTTTTAATTCTAAAGACAAATCCACGAAATCCAATCGAAACTCCATCCCCGCTCCCACTTCGTAATAATATGTATTGGCTTTGAGCGCCACCAAAGGCTTTGACTCACCAATCACTAGACCTTGATTGCTCTGAAAATCGTGAGACCATCGCACACCACCCAACACGTACATGCGGGTATTGTTGGGCATATCGGACCGATATTTCAAAGTGAGAGGTATATCAAAAGAAATGGTTTCAATTTTGATGTTTGGTCCCGGCGTATGTTGCCAAGCATATTGAATATTGCGCTGATGCAATTGCAACATCGTCAATGTTTTCAACTCCCAGTACTTCCCAAATCGGTAAGCCACTGAACCACCAAAACCTCCGCCTGCCTGTCCTTGCGGACGAATGCTCTGAATGGAATCGGTGCGCTGCCAAAAAACTGGATCCAACTCCATTTTCATTTTGGCATAGGTACCAGCAAAAGCGATACCCCAAAAGAAATGCTTGCGATAATCCCGATTGTAGTCGCGCGGCTGAGAAAACGATTTTCCCGCCACAACCAACAACAATATGAGGACAATTATTTTACGCATGTATACATGGTACAAATACCAAATGTAAGGGGCTTATAGGTAACGTGAGAAAATCCCACAGATTTTGCTTTTTCCACAAATTCTTCGCCTTCAGGAAAAGCAGCTACGCTCTGAGGTAGATAGGTATAGGCATTGGTACTGCGCGATAGCAACTTACCCATCAAGGGCAAAATGTTTTTGAAATAGAACCAATACAATCGAGAGAAAATTGGATTGGTAGGCTTACTAAATTCCAACACCACCATTGGGCCGCCGGGCTTGAGTACGCGGTGCATTTCTGCCAAACCTGCCAATAAATTCTCAAAATTACGCACACCAAAACTCACCGTAACCGCATCAAAATCACCCTCTTGAAAAGGCAATTTTTCAGAATCCGCTTGTGTGAGTGTAATCCGTTTGGTGAGATTTTTTTGATTCAATTTGATTTGCCCGAAATCCAGCATTCCTTGACTGATATCCACGCCAACGATGTTGGAACCTTCGATTTTTGTCATTTCGATGGCCAAATCCGCCGTGCCCGTTGCCACATCCAAAATGTGTTTGGCGCCAAAGGAATTGACATTTTTTCTCACTTTGGTACGCCAGGAATAATCCACGCCCAAGGATAAAAAATGATTCAAAAAATCATAGCGGGGCGAAATGTTATCGAACATCTCTTCCACTTGCTGCTTCTTCGAAGCATCTGAGTTGGGATTGGGTTTTACTTGGCTAGTCACAATAATGTTACAAATATAAGCAATTTCAAGGGCAGTGACCGACGAATCGATACGCAAACACACCGATATTTGCCAAAGTAAAATCGCAACAAATGGACATCAATACTGCAGAATACATTGGAAGTTGGCAAAAGAATGCGGACATGCCTCATACCGAATTGCCCGAATTCGCCTTTATCGGACGCAGTAATGTGGGAAAAAGCAGCTTGATAAACATGCTCACACAGAGAAGTGGTTTGGCCAAAACAAGCTCCACACCGGGCAAAACCCAAAGCATCAACTTGTTTTTGCTGAATAAGAAAATCCAATTTGTGGATTTACCCGGCTATGGTTATGCGAAACTCTCCAAAGACAAGCGCGAAATTTTCGGCAAAATGATCAAACATTATTTACATGAGAGAGTGAACATGTATTGTTTGTTCGTCCTGATTGATTTGCGCATCAAACCACAACAAATTGATTTAGATTTCATCAACGAATGTGGTGAGCACGACATCCCAATGGCCTTAATTGGCACCAAGGCAGACAAGTTGAAACCAGCAGAATTGGAGGCCAACAAAGCAGCGATTGATGCCAAATTACTAGAAGTCTGGAATGAATTGCCGCCATTTTTTATCAGCAGCTCTGAATCCAAGGTTGGTCGCGATGAGATCTGG
This sequence comes from Bacteroidota bacterium, assembly GCA_027488495.1. Lineage (GTDB taxonomy): Bacteria > Bacteroidota > Bacteroidia > NS11-12g > UBA955 > UBA955. Next base: position 4,540 of record JAIYBO010000053.1, read on the forward strand.
GAATTCATCAAAGGCACCTTGCCGAATTAGTGCAATGGTCGTTTTTTGATCATACCGCCCTTCGTATCCTTTACTGCATGTTGCACCACAAATGCATCTGGATCTACCTGCTCAACTTCAAACAATAACTTTGTGACTTCCAACCGGGTAACCACAAAAAACAATACCCGTCCTTCTTCGCCCAATTCGCCCCGCTTACCAAACCCTTTGTCTGATTTAAACACAGTCACTCCTCTACCTAGTTTTGAAATGATTTGATGCTTGATTTCTTCAGCTTTGTCTGAAACCACCATAACACCCAAATACTCTTCGATGCCATGGATGACAAAATCGATCGTTTTAGAAGCAGACAGATAAGTCAGCATTGAATACATGGCTGTTTCAATTCCTATGAGGCTTGCAGCCAACAAGAACAAGACGGCATTGAAGATGGCAATAAAATCGCCCACGGACAAACTCGTACGCCTACTCACCGCGATCGCCAACACCTCTGTTCCATCGATTACAGCGCCACCTCGGATTGTAAGCCCTATTCCCGCGCCCAAGAAAAAACCACCAAAAACGGATATCAATAATTTATCATTTGTAATCAAAGGCAAACTCAAAAAATGAACAATCACGGCCAAACAGATGATCGCCAAAACACTTTTGACCGCGAAATCCTTTGAAATTTGATTTGCTCCGATAAACACAAAAGGAAGATTTACCAAAACAACCAATACAGAAAGCTCAACACCCGTGAGCAATTTCAGCAACAAAGAAATACCCATCGCACCCCCGTCTAAAAATTCATTGGGTAAAATAAACCCCTTCAAACCCACTGCCGCCATCGAAACTCCCAGAAAAACGAATAGGATATCTACACCCCGCCAATTCAACACCCCCTTGTCCTGCATATCACCGACCTTTACCATACCCAAATTTACGATGATTGCTTTGTAAAAGCTTTTTAGCTTCTTAGGATTTTTTCCATCTTCCGCCCTTTTGCCAATTCATCCACCAGTTTATCCAAGTAACGAACTTTCCGCGTCAAAGGATTCTCAATTTCTTCAATTCTGTAACCACATATCAAACCTGTGATGTGGTGCGCATTGGGATTGAGCGTGGCACTTTGAAAAAACAATTCAAAGGTTACACCCTCCGCCAGCAACTGTTCAATTTCTAACACTCCAAACCCAGTGAGCCATTCAATCACTTGATCCAATTCCTTTTTTGTCCTGCCTTTTCGCTCCAACTTCGCCAAATAAAGCGGATAAACCGTAGCAAAGGTCATTTTTGCTATTTTTTC
>JAIYBO010000058.1 GCA_027488495.1 Bacteroidota bacterium
AAATACGGGTAGCAGGTCTTTGGAGGTGACTTCTAATTCACTCAAAAATAACTATTGGCATCATTTGGCTTTTGTACGGAATAAAAGTGATTCTTTAGTTCAATTATATATTGACGGTAATTTGGTAAAGAACCAATTTTTCTTTGAGACTGAAGTCAATAAAAAGATAGATGAAAATTTATACTTAGGTGTATTAACAGATCGCAATACTATCATTTACAACAAAGCGATTAAGGATGATATTGGTTATTGGAAGAGGAAGTTAACAGCGACCGAAATAAAGTCAATTTATGAAGCTGTAGATTGCTCATTAGTAATTGATTATGAGCCCAAAGATACAATTTCTAATGGGCAGGAAGTTGGTTTTATGACTTCTGTGAACGATACCACTTCAATATATCAGTGGCAAACTAATCAAGGTTTAGGATGGGTTAGTTTAAGTGAGGCTGGTCAATTTTATGGTGTAAAAACAAATAAATTGGTTCTTAAAAATATCACAATGGGCAATAATCGTCAGCTTTTTCGTTGTTTGATTTCAGGATTTTGTGGAAAGGATACAACTCGGGAGGCAAAGTTAACTGTGCTCACTATGAACAGAACAGAGATAAATCATGCATCATTTGCAATCAGTCCTAACCCAGTATGTAATACATTAAATATTAGTGGATTAAATGAGACAGTATTTGATTTTAGAGTAATGGCATTGACGGGTGAAGTTTTATTGATTGGTGGTAGTACTGGAAGTATTGACATCAGTACTTTGAAATCGGGTGTATATCTGTTGAATATTAATCAGCAATCATTGAAGTTCATTGTAGAAAAATAGAATTTAGAAAATCTTGAAAGTAGGAATTTCTTTGATAGTCCTAAATGGAATAAATAATCAACTTATAGTTCACTCTATGCTTAGCAAATAGAGTGTTAAAAGCTTGTTTTCAGAGTTTAACAGTCGCTAATAATCTTCTGATGAGCACATTTTTTACACCACGAACCTTTTAAAATCACCCAAGCCGTGGTAGTCCATTCGTGACCATTCGCGCATCTAAAGCTCAATTTAGAATCAGTGTTTCGATATTCCGTCGATAAACAAATCCCATTTTTTTCAGTGGCAATTTCAATAAATGATTGAAGGCTGTATTTGTTGTTTTTATGTTTAGTAAACAAATGTCGACATTCAGTACACCAGGTTCCCTTTTTAATAGAAGTGAAATTTGCCTCCCAACGATGGCCCTTCGAACATTCAAGCAACAATTTAGTTGTTGCATCTTTGTACTCGGTGGACAGGCATTTCCCGTTCTTTTCTTTTACTAAACTCAGAATCAAATCATAGTTTGCTTTTTTGTCTTTGCCTTTACAAGCGGGACACCATTTTCCCGATTTTATATCTGAAGGATTGGCTTCCCAATGATGTCCAAATCTACATTGCCATTTAAGTTTGGTGTTGTTACCGAGGTAATTTTCACTCAAACACAATCCTTCTTTAATTTGTGCAATTCTTTGCATTTCAATGATTTCATTTCTTTTCCATGTATCTAGATCTCGAAAGTCAATTTCATCAGACTTCTGTATTAAATTGAAATGGTCTGGGTGTTTTCTGAGTTGAGATAAAACAAATTGAAAAATCAATTCTTTGGGGATGTCATATTTTACAATGATGAGAAATACTCCATTTTTCTCACACAAATTCTGTTTTTGAGCATCATCCGCCATTCGTTTTTCGAGATTGTTTGCACCGTTGTGGAATCGCTTATTAAACTGGTAGTGTTGAATACCGTTGTATTCAAATGCAACATTTATTTCCTCATTAAAACCGTCCAATTCTAATCTTGATCCACTCTCACTGACTAACCAAGTAGGTCTCTTTTTTGGAAATGTTTTTTGGGTAATATGTTCGAGAATCAGTCTTGTTATATTCTCTGAGATACCTGCCGAACAAACGGGACACCATGAGTCCTTTTTTATGTGGTCATATTTTGCGAACCATCTATGGCCATTTGCACATTCCCATTCAATTGGCGATCCGCTATTTGTGTATGTTGTTGATATGAGTTTTCCACCTTTGCGCTTTGCAATGGTGTCTAAAAATTCAACCGTAATACCATTTTCTTCAGCGCCTATATAAATATTGTGGCATTTCTGACACCATGTGCCACTTTTAATCGATGTAGCTGACGCCATCCATCTATGGCCTAAATTGCATTCAAATTCCAATTTTTCATGCGCCTTGTTGTAAGCAAGAGCCAAGCAGCGCCCTCCTTTTTCAATTGAAATTGCCTGAAGTATTTTAAGGTTGACTTCCTTGTCTTTTCCAAAACACTTTGGGCACCATGATCCCTGATTCCTAATGGTACCTCCTGGTGCATGCCAAATGTGTCCTTTAGCACATTGCCAGGTCAATTTGGTCAAATTGTTTTTATATTCAGTTGACAAACAAAGACCACCTCTTGATGCAGCCAATTTTTGCATGTCGTCAATGGATAGTGATTTCTTTTTTCCTTGATTTATATTGCCGCAAATTCTGCACCAATGTCCTTTTAATATGTTGGATGGAATTGATTCCCATTCATGTCCTTCAGAGCATCGAAATAGGAGTTTTGTTTTATAATTTACGTAGTCCCTCGAAAGACAAAGTCCCCCTTTTTCAGCGGTAATTATTTTCAACTTTTCAATAACAAATGATTGCATAAAATCCCGGACCAGCAAAAGTCTATACTATCGATTCAGTATGAAGTGCTGGTTGTATTGACCTAGTTTAAAGATATATATTCCGTCAATCAGATTTGCCAAATCAAAACTTGAATTCAATTCGCAAACTTTACTTTGATTAACAACTTTGCCATTAACGTCCATAATTGTAATTATTGAGCCTAATAAATTTGGGGAAACACTTAAGTTTAACCTTCCATTGCTGGGGCTTGGATAGATTAAAAAATCATTTTTTACAACCTGCTGTGTCTTTGATGAAGATGTAACTTTCAGTACCGTATTTTGAGTAGTATCAAAACATCCTGAGCGTGCTACAATACAACGAAAAAGTTGCATGTTGTTACTCTGTGAAACAGCTGTCAACTTGAGCGTATCATTATTTACATTACTGTAATAGGTTGCATTCGATAAATTCACAAACCCAAATCCAATGTCCGATTGCCATTGAAACTTGGCATTCGGATAAAATGATGTTGTGATGAATCGTGCATCTCCGTTTATTGGTACTGTTTGGTCGAGTGGCTGTTTAGATATTAACGAATCGATTTTTGTAATAGTCAGTGAATAACTGATTGTACTGTCACATCCACACCAATTTCGAATTGTGTCTGTGTAAAAACCAGTTTTTGTCCACGCTTTTTTGGTTGGCGATACAAAAACATCACATGCGGTTTGTTCGATGGTTGATTTAGAATGTTGTTTGATGGTCAGTTTGAGCGTTACAATACTGTCACAACCCTCTACGTTAATAAATGTATCTGTCGCGGTATTATTGTCACTTGTGTAAACAACTCCGTTTGTCCATTTATGAGATTTACATGCCACTATAGAGTCTGTTGTGTATTTGATGTTACATGTCACATAAACCCGAGCATGTCCGCCATTTGATCCAACACCATCGTTGTATGGGGCTCCTACGGCGAAGGTACTTCCGCTCGATGAAATACTCACAGAATAACCTGATTGATCGCCTGCAGATTCTCCATTAATATCATTTTTCACTTGTGTCCAAGCATTGGAATTCCATTTATAAATCCTGGCATGACCTGCATCAATACCAGCACTGTCGTTGTTTGGTGCTCCAGCAATAAAAACATCTCCTTGTCCATTAAGTGCGACTGACCAACCAAAATTATCATTTGATTTTTTTCCATTTATTTCCAAACCGACCTGGTTCCATACACTGTCTTTGAATGAGAAAATCCTAACTTGTCCGTAATCTCCCGAAAAAATACTGCCTGTGGCGTCATTGTATGGTGCCCCCACTGCCAACATATTTCCAGCGGAGTTCAAGGATAGGGAATAACCAAATTTATCAGCAATTGCTTTACCATTCATAGCGTTACCTTTTTGTTTCCAATTTCCGTTTAGATATTCAAAAACACGGACTTGACCTGAGCCTTTTCCATTTTTGTCATTGTCTGGTGAACCTATTGCCAAAATAGATCCATTTCCTG
>JAIYBO010000040.1 GCA_027488495.1 Bacteroidota bacterium
AAATTAATCAACTCAACAACCACCGATACATTCTTTTGGGATTATTGCCAACCTTCGCCATTGAATCCCAACCCCGGCAATTACAAATACGCCGTGCGAGCTTTTCGATGGGAAACTACGGGATCAGGCAGCTACCAAAACCTGAGCTTGGCAGCCATCACCAGTTCAAAACATACGCTCAGTGTGGAGTCCCTCGAGGAAGAAAATCTTATTTTATCGCCCAACCCTACAGCGGGCATCGTTACTGCCAGCCATTTGCCAGCCAATGGGAATTGCAAAATTGTGATCACCAATGCATTGGGACAAATTGTTCAATCCGTTTCGGGTGAAACCGACGATTTGGGCAGTATCCGCATGAAAATCGCCGATGGCATTCATGGTGTGGTTCAAATTGGAATCGTCATCAACAACCAACAATTCAGCAACAAACTGATTGTACTTTGATGAACTCAATAAAGCGTTGATTTACCAATTTCGTAATACACAAGACATCCTTAACTTTTGATAATTCGGTTAACATCCCTATTTTCGCGGTTCTTTAAAAATTGACAATTAATTGATATGACAAATAGTATTCTTTACCTAGTCCCTTTGTTGGGAGTTGTTGGCCTCATTGTGATGGCCATCAAAAGTGCATGGGTTAGCAAGCAAGACGCGGGCGATGAAAACATGCAACGTCTGGCTGGCTACATTGCCAAAGGCGCAATGGCGTTCTTGAAAGCCGAATGGAAAGTATTGAGTTACTTCGTAGTAATTGCTGGCATTTTGTTGGCTTGGTCAGGTACTTTCAAAGGTAGCGCTGAACATCCCATTCACTCCAGTTGGGTGATCGCAATTTCTTTTGTAATTGGTGCTGTGCTTTCTGCATTGGCAGGTTACATCGGTATGAACATCGCGACAAAAGCAAACGTTCGTACTACCCAAGCAGCTCGTACCAGTTTGGCTCAAGCCTTGAAAGTGTCTTTCAATGGTGGTACCGTAATGGGATTGGGTGTTGCTGGTTTGGCAGTAATTGGTTTGGGATCATTGTTCATCGTGTTCTTGCAGATGTTCCATGTTACTTCGGTAAACAGCGACGAGATGAAAACAGCCATCGAAGTATTGGCTGGTTTCTCTTTGGGAGCTGAAAGTATCGCCTTGTTTGCTCGTGTGGGTGGCGGTATTTATACAAAAGCGGCCGACGTTGGTGCGGATTTGGTAGGTAAAGTTGAGGCAGGTATTCCTGAAGATGATGTTCGTAACCCTGCTACCATCGCCGATAACGTAGGTGATAACGTGGGTGACGTTGCCGGTATGGGTGCCGATTTGTTCGGTTCTTATGTGGCTACCATCTTGGCTACCATGGTATTGGGTCAAGAAATCAATGCACAAGACAATTACAATGGCTTATCTCCCATCCTATTGCCAATGGTAATTGCTGGTTTGGGATTGGTATTCTCTATCATCGGAACTTGGTTTGTAAGAATCAAAAACGAAACCGATAGCGTACAAAAAGCGTTGAACTTGGGTAACTGGTCTTCAATCGCCTTAACGGGTATCGCTTCATATTTTGTTGTGCAAAACTTGTTGCCTGAGAAAATGTCTTGGTTTGATGCTGTTCGTGGTGAAGACTTCACCCGTGACGGTGTTTTCGCTGCCATTATCGTAGGATTGATCGTAGGTACTTTGATGAGTATCATTACTGAATACTATACCGCCATGGGCAAACGTCCTGTAATGTCGATCATCCGTCAGTCAGGCACTGGCCACGCTACCAACATCATTGGTGGTTTGAGTGTAGGCATGGAATCTACCGTATTGCCTATTTTGGTTTTGGCTGGTGGTATCATGGGTTCTTACTACTTCGCTGGTTTGTATGGTGTATCTATCGCCGCTGCAGGTATGATGGCGACGACTGCGATGCAGTTGGCCATTGACGCTTTCGGTCCGATCGCTGACAACGCGGGTGGTATTGCTGAAATGAGTCAGTTGCCCGAGGAAGTTCGCGGACGTACAGACAATTTGGATGCGGTTGGTAACACCACTGCGGCTACAGGTAAAGGTTTTGCGATTGCATCTGCGGCCTTGACTTCTTTGGCTTTGTTTGCTGCATTTGTGGGTATTTCTGGTATCACTGCGATTGATATTTATAAAGCGCCAGTATTGGCTGGTTTGTTTGTGGGTGGTATGATTCCATTCATCTTCTCTTCTTTGGCAATTGCTGCTGTAGGTCGCGCTGCGATGGACATGGTGAACGAAGTTCGCAGACAGTTCCGCGAAATTCCAGGTATCATGGAATACAAAGCACAACCTGAATACGAAAAGTGCGTTGAAATTTCTACCAAGGCCTCTATCCGTGAGATGTTGGCTCCTGGTGCAATTGCATTGATCTCTCCAATCATCGTTGGTTTCTTGTTCGGTCCTGAAGTATTGGGCGGTATGTTGGCCGGTGTAACTGTTTCTGGTGTATTGATGGGTATCTTCCAATCAAATGCTGGTGGTGCATGGGACAATGCCAAGAAGTCTTTCGAAAAAGGTGTCATGATCAACGGCGAGATGTTCTACAAGAAATCAGAGCCACACAAAGCATCTGTAACAGGTGATACAGTGGGTGATCCTTTCAAAGACACTTCTGGTCCATCTATGAACATCTTGATCAAGTTGATGTCTATCGTTTCATTGGTTATCGCTCCTTTCATTGCAGGTAAAACTTTCGGCGAACGTCCTAACCACGGTCAAGGCGCTGCTTGTGTTGAAATGCAACATTGCGAAAAGGAAATGATGGGCAAATGCGATATGAGCAAGTGTGCTACCATGACCAAAGAACAGTGTGCTGCGATGTGCGATTCTATGGGTTGCGATTCTACCGAGAAGGCAGCTTGTATGGGCATGTACGATGCGGATGGCAAGTTCATTGGCAAAGGACACGAAGGTTGCTCTAACGAGCCCGTTTGCAAGGAAGACAACGACAAAACTTGTAGCAAGGGCGATGCCTGCTGCAAGAACAAGAAAGTTGAAGCCCCTGAAAAGAAGGCTTGCTGCAAGGACAATAAATAATTCATTGAGATTGATGTTGGGAGGCACTCTCCTACCGTCGGTTTGAAATAACGTCAAAGGCCACCCAACGGGTGGCCTTTCTCTTTTATGGAATATTGCATTTTGCTGGATTGAACAAACCCAGTACCAACAATTATTGAGAAATAAATACTTATAATTGAGAAGTTGAATCTAACCCAGTTAAAAATGGGGTACTTAAACACTATAAAAAATGAAAACCGTAATTGTTTCTATCCTCTTATTTTTAAATTTAACTAGCTGCACAAATACAGCAAGTGTCAAAATTAACATTGATGGCAAATGGAAATATGTATTGAAAGACTATTCTGTTAATATTACTTTTAAAAATGGATTTTTTAATAGCAGCAATCATAATGACGACTTAATTTACTTATCAAAGGGTAAATATTTTTTTCTAGAAAATACGAAAAGGGCAAAAATGACAATTGTGTTAGTCCCTGATTTAGTGATTAATCATGGCGATACGATTATTCAAAATTGCACATATTTGGATGTTATAAGCGCAACTGATAGTTTAATCATGGTTAGAAACCCTAGTCCATTCAGCTATATTGATAAAAAGCACAACTTGGACATAGAAGTACGAAAAGTAAGTCGTTAAAAAGAAGGGCCAGCAATTTTGCTGGCCCTTCTTTTTGAATTTATCCGTTACTCATTACCGCAACACCGGCAATCTCAACAATGGGTACTGCGACGCCATCGCGTTGTATTGGTTTACCACATCGCCCATCTGGGCATTGAGTGTCACCAAGGAAGCATTCACCATATCCAACTTCTGCAAATGTGTTTTCGTGGGTGCATTCAACGCATCCATGCAAGAATAATACGCAGAACCAAACAGCTCGTTCAACCCCTCCGTGGTTTCAAATTCCTCAGCAGCCAAAGCCGCATTGCCGTTCAATGCCAAGTTCACCTGGTTTAGGGTCAATTGTAACTGGGCCGACAAATGAGCAAAATCCCG
>JAIYBO010000241.1 GCA_027488495.1 Bacteroidota bacterium
ATCAAACCGGGATATTGTGCGTCGATGACGGTGAGCAAACGATGTCGTTTCGTTTTTTTACTTTCCCCTTCCATGTGGGCGATGCCGAGGAGTTGGTCAAGTTCTTCTTGGGTAAACGAATCTTGGGTGCTATCGAGGATTTTTGTCACAAGGGGGTGTTGGGTTGATCCGTTGTGTTGCCATTTTTTTCTCTTCAGGAGCCATAGTCCCAAAATGCTCATGCAAATGGCGAGGGAGGTGAACACCAATGTTTCGATGGGGTATTGTTGCAGCCAACTGGGGTTGAGGATGAGGGGTTTCGCGAGGTGTTGGTGCTCTTTCCACAAGGCATCGAGGTCGCGCTGGGGGTCTTTTACCACGGTTTGTGCGGAGTCTAAAACCCAAATTTTGAGGGAGTTTTTGTTTATATTGGTGTTGTAGCCATTGAATTGCTTTAATCCCAAAGCATCGTTGTTGTGATATATAAACTCTTGTGTTTTGAGGTTGTATACGAAGCTGTAATTGAGTCCTTTCGCAATCACATAGTCTTGGAGATAGAAGAAATCGTGGGGGTCTGTAAGCAAATGTTCTTCTCTGAATTCTCTGTACGCGGTCCATGTCATGGTTTTCAAATCCAATCGATAGAAATGATCGTCGACTTGGGTTTCTCTTACGCTGTTGCCATCGATACAATTGTTGAGGACATAAACATAGTCTCCAAATCGGAGTCCGCTCCCTTTGATTGAAGGTGGGATATCTCCTTTGGTTTGGATGAGGTACCATTCGTGGGATTCTGGGTTGAAGGCCTCGAGGTTTCGGTTGGTGACGAACTGACCATAACCGCCCAAAGACATCATTTTGCCATCGTACTGAAAAAGATAGCGATAGAAATTGCTGCCGTGGTAAACGCTTTTATCGAGGCGTATGGCTGAATCTCCTTTGAGTTGAAATACGTAGCGAAGTCCGTGAATGTTATAAAAAGTATCCTTTCCGATGGGGAGGAAGGCGGCTTTTCCGTTTTCCAATACGCGCAAGTTGGCTTCTTTGCCCAGGTAGCGGGTGATGGTGTTACGGATGGTTGTGGTTTGTGTTTGGGTGAGTTTTTGGGCGATGCTATTTGTAGAAGTGAGCAATGCTATTGCTGCGGTGAAGAGTATCTGAGCGATATGTGGGCGGCGATTTAGCAAGGTGTTTATTTTGTTTGGGTGCAGTTTTTTAACCGAATAACAATGATACAAAATGGAGATTAGGTAATCAATTTGGGCGGTGAATTGGGGGCGATATTTTTTAATTTCTTTGTGGGTGAAGGGGTATGGCGGGGGTGTTTGGGTTTTTGAATTGGTTTGCGGGAGCGTAATAAATTTATTATCTTTGCAGTCCCATTAAGGGTGACCCGTTCCCATGTGCATTACCACCGGGAGATTAGGTTTCGGCCAAAATCAAACAACCAAATCGGGATGTAGCGCAGCCCGGTAGCGCACTTGCATGGGGTGCAAGGGGTCGTGAGTTCGAATCTCGCCATCCCGACCCAGTAAAATCAAGGCCTCAGAGCAATCTGGGGCCTTGCTGTTTTTTGCCGGTTCAAACATGGTTCAAACATTTTGACCATTTTTTAGACCAAAATTGTCCGATGACGGATTTCCGATGGGTGCCTCATTCCCATCGACGAAAGTTCAGTTTTGAAAGATGGTTTTCTGATTTATGGACTTTTAAAACGCTCAAAAAATCGTAAATGATCATTTTTAAGCCGAAAAGTTTTCGAATTCACTTTTGGGAAATTGAATTTATTTTGGCGAATTCACATATCGGCAGATTTAAACAATTTATTGGATGGGTGGTTGGGCGTTGCTTGTGAAATCATTTAGATGCTCATCAAGCAATGAAATTGGCATTGATAGTTAATGTTAAGTCACCCCGACGTACAGGGATGAAATTTGTGCGTGGCAAAGGATTTGTTTTCAGTGTTTTACACTAATCAGTTAAACGGCTTTGCGCTTTTGTCTTAGAAAATAGTAGGTGTGAAGTCAATACTTTGAAACAGGTTGATTTTTACAGTCTAGTAATTGTGCAGCAGGATGCTGCACAATTAAGGAAATAGGCCGTTCGCTTTTCAATTTCTGCGTGCAGCTGTTACATCTGTTACACTTGTTACAGTGTAACAGGTGTAACAGCGATAAATATTAGATTTTGACTGTAGAGTAACCCATTTGGATAGGTTTTTCCTCGATTTTCCTTGAATTTCCCCTGAAATTCCTTCAAAACACCATGAAATTACCACAATTTTCCATGGAATCACCAAAAATTCCGTGTTTTTACCGTGAATTTCCCAAAAGAGATAAATAATTCTGACAAATTGCCTCATTTTTCATGCTATGATCAGTTATTCTGTAAAATAACCTATGGAATTTACTTGAATTGACTAATGAATCGGTTTTTTCTAAATTTGATGATATGATTTTAATTTGAATGTTAGTAGTTCCGCCGGAGATTCATAAATAAATGGGTTTGTGTACGGAGTTTTTCCAACCTTGACCCAACTCCTGGAATAATTATGTTATGCAATTATTGGTAACGAAACGCTGGCCGATGTGATTCTTGAACGAATCGTAAACAATGCTCATCGACTTGAAACGAAATGATATACTATTTAATGAAAACACAAAAGAGAGGATCAATTAATATAAATTTGAATTATGATACTTCTCCGCTCATCAACTCAAAAATACCGCCAAACTATACAGGGACAATTTGAGGCGGTGTGCGGAGTCAATATAAACAGGATCTGTAATTGCGATGAATAATTTGGCCTTCTTATTTTTGTCAATTTGGTTTTATTCGCAATACAAAATGTCAAAGGACAATGAGTGAATCGCAAAGCATAGAATACAAACAAAGTTGGCGAGACGAATATCTGAAATGGATATGTGGTTTTGCTAATGCCAATGGTGGCAGTATCTTTATTGGCAAAGACGATAACGGAAATGTAGTTGGTTTACCAGATGCCAAAAGATTATTGGAAGAAATACCCAATAAAGTAAGAGATATTTTGGGGATCTTGGTAGATGTAAATTTACAAACTACAGCCCAAGGGGATTTTATTGAAATAATCGTAGAGGGCCATCCATATCCTGTAAATTATAAGGGACAATACCATTATAGAAGCGGCAGCACAAAGCAAGAATTATTAGGAACAGCCTTAGATAAATTTCTATTACAAAAAAAAGGCAAACGCTGGGATGGTGTGCCAGTTCCAAAGATTTCAGCCAAAGATCTAAAACAAGAAGCGTTTGATTTCTTTCGCAAACGTGCATTTAAGAGCCAACGGATTGAAGAAGCTGTGTTAACCGATAGCGATGAGCACTTACTTGAAAATCTGCAACTAAAAGAAAATGATTTTCTAAAACGTGCTGCCATTCTTTTGTTTCACTCAAACCCTGAAAATTTTGTAACGGGTTCATATATCAAAATCGGTTATTTTGAAGCAGATGATGATTTGAGATTTCAGGATGAAATTCACGGAAGTTTGTTTGAGCAAATTGAGAAAACAATGGATTTGCTTTTCACCAAATACATTAAAGCTCTAATTAGCTATGATGGTATCAACAGAGTAGAAACATATGAATACCCAAAAGATGCAGTTCGTGAAGCTCTGTTAAATGCCATTGCACACAAAGACTATTCAGGCGGCGTGCCTATTCAAATAAGTGTTTATTTAAACCAAATTTTTATTTGGAACGAAGGTCAATTGCCCGAAGACTGGACCGTTCAAAACCTAATGGAAAAACACGCATCACGACCATACAACCCTGACATTGCAAATGCTTTGTTTCGCAGCGGTTATATTGAATCTTGGGGTCGAGGAACGATAAAAATTATTAGAGCATGTAAACTAGCGAGAATTCCTGAACCTATTTTCAATTATAATTCAAGTGACTTTTCTGTAGAGTTTAGAAAGGATATTTACAATGAAGAATTTTTGCAATCGCTAAACATAAACGATAGACAAGTAAAGGCGGTTTTGTTCGCAAAAGTGAATGGGAAAATTACAAATAGTGAATATCAAACTTTAAATAACTGTTCCCGGAATACTGCCAGTAACCACCTGGCAGAGTTGGTTGAAAAAGACTTGCTAAAACCAAGTGGGCAAAAGGGTGCGGGAGCATTTTATACATTGTAACGACGACTAATGCGGACTTGGATCAATTGCACATTAATTGCACAAATTGCACAATGACAGCTGGACAACCCAACAACTTCAACAAAATCAAAGCCCTTGGGGGAACATCGGAGATTTGGATTGCAGCAGGGGATGGTAATTTGTATAAAAGTCTGAATGATGCAGCTACATTTAGCATGATTCCCACTGGGTCGGTTTCAGAGTTAACCAGTTTGGATATCTCATCTTCCGGACAAGGGATGGCGGCCGGTTATACAAGTAATTTACTATTGATAAATTCCGGTGTAATCACCCAAGTGAATTGTGGTACTGCTGTATTGATCAATGATGTTATTAGCACTGGATCCGGTTCGGGGTACATTGTTACCTCCAATAAAAACGTACCACTGCTTTACACCAATAACAGTGGTGTGACATTTACCATTGCAAATATTGGTGGTTTATTGATGCCTGGAACCAATTATACAACGGCCACGCGAAATTCAAATAATGATATCTTGCTGG
>JAIYBO010000175.1 GCA_027488495.1 Bacteroidota bacterium
CTTTGCAGACCTTATCGAACAAATTAAAAAAGAACAAAACCAATGAATTGGATATTAATCATCGGAATTATTGCAGCCACATTGTTGATGTTGGTTATTTTGGTACAAAACCCAAAAGGTGGCGGATTGGCTTCAAACTTCTCTCAAGGAAACCAATTGTTTGGTGTTGAGAAAACCACCAACGTGGTTGAAAAAATCACTTGGGGCGGAGCCCTATTGTTGGTTGTAATCTCTTTGGTTGCAGCTTCCTACAACAGCGAAAAAACAAAAGCACCAAACCGTGCTAAAGCGAACACCGAACAAGGTGCCGCATTGCCAGACGTGAAAGCGGGCAAATAATTGTTTGTATACCCAATTTTGTGTTGATAAAACGCCCCGGCCCAGGCCGGGGCGTTTTTGTTTTAGCATCTATCGCAACGATCTCAAAGGCATATCCGGCTTGGCATAACCCAAACGATCCAGCCAATCCACAGACACATAACCATCCACCCCAATCGACCCAACAGAATTGGCAGCCACCAAATCCACACTGCCGTCGCTCATCACCAACCCCTTTTCCAACTCCAAATACACCACCTTCCCTATCACCACCAAAGTGCCATTGCATGCCACCCGGTAAAATTCCTCCAAAGTCAATCCAATCTTAATCAAACTCTCACCCACAAACGGCGCCACCACCCCATCTCGGTATTCCGCAGCCAACCCAGTTTCCTGAAACTCACTCTGCGATTTCTCATATCGCGCCGATGTTTGATGCGCCTGCCTATAAATCTCCGGCCCCACAGAATTCAACGTATAACTGCCCGTTGCCTGTATGTTCTGCCAAGTATGTCGATCTACACTGTCTGGACGAATCACCATCCCCAAATACGGAGGATTGGCCCCCACATGAAAAATTGAATTAAAAACGGCCAAGTTTTCCGCGCCGTCTTCGCCCCGCGTACCCACCAAATTCAACGCCTTAATCCCTGGCATGGAATTGATCAACTGGGTGCGAAATCGCTGCTCCAACCCACCAAAATCTTCGGCCCTAAATACCGCTTTTTGTCCCCCTGTATCCAACATCTTATCCAGTAATTACACCCTCAAACCACCCATACCACCATCCACCGCCAAAATCTGTCCGGTCATCCAATCGCTGCCTTCGCCAAGTAAAAACAATACCGCCGAAGCGATGTCTCCAGGCTCTCCCACACGTTGCAAAGGATGTCGCTTCCCGCTGGCCTCCACTTTTTCTGGGGTCGATAACAACCTCGCCGCCAAATCCGTGTTCACCAAACTCGGCGCCACCGCATTCACCCTGATTTGAGGTGCCCACTCTGCAGCCAAACTTCTCGTCAATCCCTCAATAGCCCCTTTTGCCATGGCGATGCTGGCGTGGAATCCCATGCCCGTTTGTACAGCAACGGTACTAAACAAAACCACAGACGATTTTCCCGCCAATTTCATGCCCGGCAAACACGCCTGTAATGCTTTCACCGCACCCATCGCATTCACTTCAAAATCGGCCCGAAACTCGTCCAATTTTAGGCCTCTAAATGGCTTCAAATTGATACTTCCCGGAGCGTAAACCACGCCGTGAATCGCATCTGGCAAACCCTGCGGAATTTCATCCGACAAAGCATCCCAAACCACCGCCTGCGCACCAAAAGGTGCATCACCACTGCGAGAAACAGACCAAACAGTATGTCCTTCCAACATCAACGACTCAACCACTGCGGCGCCAATGCCACGACTTCCTCCGAAAACTATGTAATTCATATACTCAAGGAACAAAGTTGCAACGGTTCGGTTTTGAATGTCGCAGACCTTCTTGCCTTGTGATTTTTACAAATCAAAAAATATTATTATTGTATATCGCTTTTGTATATCTTTGTATTATATCTAATTTTGGAGGACCAATAAATGAAATCGTACAAAGAATTAAGCAAACCAGACATTGTTATGATATCCTTAAAACTACCCCGCCCCCTGCTTTCAGAGATAGACCGCCTTTCCGATGGCCTTGCGCTGTCGCGCAACAAATTCATCGTCGAAACCCTTGAAGAGCGCACCAAAAGTCTCATTGAAAATCAAACCCGCATGCAGCTAGTAGCAGAAGCCAAGGTCATTTACAACAGCTCCAAAGAAGCCTTGGAAGATTTTGATGCCCTAGAAGATGTAACCGAGGATGAATCATGATCACCAAGCCCTTTGAAATCTATCTTGCCAACCTCAACCCCAAAAAAGGACATGAAGTGGGCAAAACCCGACCGGTGGTTGTGATACATAGCGCATTGATTGAAGGTGTTCTCCAAACGTCCATCGTTTGTCCGATCACCACCCAACTGTCATCCGCAACATTGCTACGCGTAAACATTCCGTTTCAGGATGCACCAACAACTGGACTCACTGAGCCCAGCGATGTCATCGTGGATCAAATCAGAAGTATCGACAATCAACGACTGATCAAAAAATTGGGAGAATTACCAACAGCTCAAATTGAGCAACTGCAAAAAAGCCTGCAAACGATTTTAGCGGTTTAGGCAAATTGCGCCTTTATTGAGTAGAATTATTCCTCGCTCCCGTGCAAACGAGCATACAAATCCAAACCATGCTCTTTCGCAGTGGC
>JAIYBO010000112.1 GCA_027488495.1 Bacteroidota bacterium
ATTGTGTGCTGGTGCGACTACCGGTGTGAAGTTGGTTGCAAGTGGTGCTGTAACATATAGTTGGACACCCACCACGGGATTGAGTTCTAATACGGGCGATACGATTTATGCTTTGCCATCGGCTTCTACATTTTATACTGTAGCGGGTATCGATGACAAGGGGTGTACCGGACAGAGAAACGTGGCAGTTCAGATTCAAAACGGTCCCAATGTAACATTGACGGCCACAGACACAATGGTGTGTGAGGGCGACTCAGTTCAATTAACGGCCACTGTGGCACCTGTTGGAGGTCCTCCACAGACTTACACATACTCTTGGAGTACTGGTTCAACCACAAGCACTACTTTTGCCAAAGCCAACGGAGCAAGTTCAAGTTATCAGGTATCGGTAAAAAACAATGCAGGGTGTGAAACCATCAAGACGAAAACCATTTATGGTGTGTTGAAGCCTGATGCAGCGTACAAGTATACCAGTTTGGGCGGTAGAAAATTTGCATTTGAGTTTACGGGTAGTAACGCAGCCAATGTTTATTGGAACTACAGTGATGGAAATGAGAGTTTTCAACCCAAGCCCACTTATACCTTTAGTGCAGATGGCACATATAAGGTGATGTTGGTGGCGAACAACCCTCCATGTAAATCGGATACAATGTATTTTGATGTGAAAGTTACCAATGTGGGAACTCGCGCTCAATCGTTGATGAATTTGAGTATGATGCCTAACCCTGCAAGCGATCAAGTACTTGTGAAGTTCAACGGTGTTGAGGCCAATTTGGAAGTAACTTTGGTGGATGCTTTGGGTAGAGAGGTTTATCGTTCATCATTTGGTTCGGTAAATGGAAACCAAGGCGTGATGATTCCAACGGCTGATTTGGCTGAGGGATTGTATCAGGTTCGTATCAAGTCTAAGGATGGCATTTCGTCTTTGGGATTGCAGGTGTCGCACTAATCACCTGGTAAATATCTTTTTGAGAGGGGCTTGCGCGCAGCGCAGGCCCCTCTTTTTTTATCGCAACAAAAACGTTAAATGGTTTGTGTTTACCTCGCGGGAATAATCAATCGTTGGCCGATGCGCAAGGCGCGTGGGTTGGAGAGTTTGTTTCTCTTGGCGATGGATTCGTGGGTAACGTGGTAGCGTTGTGCTATGCGATATAGGTTCTCGCCCGATCTCACTGTGTGGGTGACTTCGCCTTGTGACATTCTTGGGCTGCGGTTGTTGGCGGGAGTGGATCGCTGAGGTGTATTGTTTCGCTGGGGTGAAATTGTATTTGTGCGCGGATTTTGTTGCACTGAATCCTGAGTGGTGGCGGGCAGAATGCCATTTGTATTGTTTGTGACTGGGTTGGCGCGGGTTTGACCGGTGACGCTCTTGGCGGTATCGTTGGCTAGGGAATCGCCCAGAGAAACGGCCGAAAAGTCTCTTACCAAGGTGCTCATGGCAACATGGACTGTGTTTTTGAGCGCGGAGATATTGAGCGTGTCTTTGGGGTTGGCTTTGTTATAGGCTTGCAGGAGCGAGAGTGTGAAAAGCTGACCTTGCAGGGCATATCCGGCGGCGTTAAAATGCAATTTGTCGGTGAGGGTGAGTTTGTGGTTATACCAGATGTGCAGGGATCCCCAGCCACCCATGGCTTTGTTCAGATCGTATAGTGTAAGTTTTTGCGTGGCTGCAATTTTTTGGAGTTGTTGGTTAACGGATTTTTGAGCGGGTGGGATGCGGTTTCGGCTTCGGGTATCGGGGGCCGTTGTGAGGATGATGGCTGTATTGGGGCTGGCTGCGGCGATATCGGCGAGGAATTTCATCACGGCCGGGGTATAAGTTTGGGTGTCGAGCTTGCCGTTATAGGCTTCGTTGGTTCCGAAGGAGAAGATGAGGATATCGGGTTTGAGGTGGGCGATTTGCTCTACGGTTTGTGGGGCTTTGTTGATGAGGTGGGTGAATTGTGCACCTACAACACCACAATGGTGATACACAACGCCTCTTTGTTTTTGGGGAATGATTTCGAAACCGTAGAACGCATAGTGGTTTTGGTTGGGCGAATTCGAAATCAAACCCAGGGTGAAATTGTTGGTGGGTTGTTGGGCTTGGTAACTACTCACACCCCAGCCGGATGGGTAAAATTGGCTGCCTGTCCACATGAATTCTGGGTTGAGCTGTGTGGTGAAGGAGTTGTCATCGGCGGAGTGCCAAATGTTGATGCGTTGCATTTGTGGCACACTGAAGTTGCCAAGGGCATTGTTTTCGGCAAATTTTTCGGTGAGTGATACATTCAGGCTTGCGGCAGGGGAATTGGTGGTTGCGCCGTAGCCTGAAACGCCAAGGGGTAAGGTGAGGCTTTGGGTAAGGGTTTTCACACCGGTCCATAGGCCTTGTGGTTTCACTGATACGCCGCGCGGGCCAAAGCTTTTTGCGAGGGCGTATGGAAAGAGGATGCCTCGGCCGGCGTTGCCAAACTGGGATTGCAGTTGCATGCGTATTTCACCGGAAAAGTAATCGCCTTGAATGTGGCTATCGCCAATGTGTATGATGGTAAATAGTGTATCGGCGGGGTTGACGGCATTTTTGCCAGAATTCGGTGCATTGCGCACGGGGGGCATGCCGGGGAGGCTCTTTTTGAGTTGGCCGTTGGCGGGGTGTGATGGGTAATCTTGGAGTATGTATTCGGCGTTGTTGACGCGTACATTGTGCAATTTTTGCAAAGCTTTTTTTAGCTTTGGCGATTCTTGCAACTCATTGCAGGTAAGACATATCACCGAGCTATCTTCGTGTAAATTATTGGCAGGAGTTTGTGGGTTTGTGGTCTGTTGTGCGCCAAGCAATTGTGCGTATAGGCATAGCAACAAGCCTGCTGCCCATTTTAAGGGGAGGGGAATACGGCGTAATGGTGATGGAGTTGCGTTGATTGGGACTTGCTGCATCAGAACTGGAAGTAGATGAAGGGTTGAACCACATCGTCTTTGAACTGGATGATGATTTGCAGAGCAATCAGGGTCCATATAATCCAGGTGAAAGTGGGCAGGATTTGGAGTTTTTGAAAGAATCGTTCTTTGAGGTTTGGCGGAAAAAATGCTATCACAGCGGCTATGCTGAGAAGGATTCCCATTTCTTGTCTGGACAGCCAAAATCCTGTGAAGTCTTTCCATTGGGTGTGAAATGCAATTTGTTCTATGCTAGCAAATGCTGAGCCAAAGGAGGTTGCTCTGAAGAATATCCAGCAGAAAGCCACGAAATTGAAAGTGAGCAGTGTGCTTAAAAATTGGGAGTACCATTGATTTTTGGGATTTGGAAATAGTTGTTTCCAGGCTTTGTGGAATGCCAATGCAAGTCCGTGTGCGAGTCCCCAGAACATGAAACGCCAATCGGCGCCGTGCCAAAATCCACCCACGAGCATGGTGATGAGGAGAAAGAGGTAGGTGTTGAATTCGCCTTTTCGGTTTCCGCCGAGTGGGATATAGATATAATCGCGCAGCCAGCTGCTGAGGGAAATATGCCATTTGCGCCAGAATACGGTGATGTTGGTTGCGGCGTAAGGGTTGTCGAAGTTCTCTTTGAGGCGATAACCCAACATGAGGGCAATACCTATGGCAATGTCTGAGTAGCCTGAAAAGTCGAAATAAATTTGAAAGCTGTAGGCATACATGGCCAGCAAGTTTTCGCCACCGGAGAAATTGCTGGGGAGTTCGTGAACGATATCCACGTATTTGCCCAAGTAATCAGCGATGAACAGCTTTTTGAGAAGGCCGGTGATGATTCTAAGGAGGCTTTCTTTGTATAAGCTGGCATTGATGATTTGCGGGGTGAAAATTTGGGGTAAGAAGTCTTTGGCACGAACGATGGGACCGGCAACCAAGTGGGGGAAAAAGGTCATGTAAAACGCATAGTCACTGACGTTTTTGGTGGCGGGGATTTCATTGCGATACACATCCATGAGGTAACTGATGGACTGGAAAGTGTAGAACGATATGCCAATGGGAAGAAAAAGGTCTTGCTGGGTGAACTGAGTGCTGAGCAGTTCGTTGCAGTTTTGAATGAAGAAATTGGCGTATTTGAAGTAAAGCAAAAAGCTAAGGCTGTATGATAGGGATAGCCAAAGAAGGAGTTTTTTTCGGGTACCCTGACTTTTTTGGATGGCCAATGCGAAGAGGTAATCCGAGACGATCATGAGGGCGAATAGTCCTAGGAACGGTCCGCTCGATTTGTAATAAAAGAACAAGGAGAAGGCGATGATGTAAAGTTTTCTCCAGGTATTTTTTTGGACGAGGGCGGCATAGAAGATGAGGAATACGCCGAAGACTGCCAGAAATGAGAATTCGGTAAAGAACCAAGGTTCTTTGGTGGAGTATCCAAAAATGTTCTGCAGTAATTGTGGGTTATGCAGTGGGGCAAAAATCTGATTGATCCAATTAGTATCCACGGTATTTGGCTGCATTGATGGTGATGATGGGTGCACGGAAAGGCCTGCCGCGCTTGCGCGGCGGCTTCATGGCCATTTTGTAACGGGCGGATGTTTGCAACCAACCGGCTATACTGTCCATCCAAACACGGTAACCTTGAACATCTGGGTGACGACCATCGCCGGCACGGGTGAGTGTGAGTTTTTTGGTGAGGAAGTAGGTGGCAGAATCTGCGGAGGATTGAAATACTTTGTTGATGCCATGGTCTTCATCCCAATTGGCGGGTCCGATCCATGCATAGGGGATTCCACGGAGTTTTTTTGCCAGTTGGTTGGCGGCAATTTTGCGCGCTTTGAGGTCGCGGGCATAAAGTTCGTTGAGGCCAAAGACCAAAAAGATGTAAGTGGGCTTGTATTTGGCGATGATTTTTTGAATGGTATCGGACCGGCCAAAGTTGAATGTGGTGGCGGAATACCATTCGAGGGAAAGAACGAGTTTGTGGCCGTTGGATAAACAGTAGTCGTTCAAGGGATATCTCAATCCACCGCTTTCAGAATCGCCAATGAGCAATATTCTGTGTTTGGTGGTATCGGCAAATACGGGCAATTCATAGGCTGGCAAACTGAATGGTTTTTTGTTTGCCTGGTTGATGAATGATGGGGTAGAATCATCGCCCATTGCCAGAACATTTGACTCTGTGTTGGTTTGGGGATTCGTGGTTGATGTGTTGTTGATTGTGCTGGGCAATTCGGGTTCGTCGAGCTCAGCCAACATGGCGTCGATGTCTTGGTTGCCCAAGATTTGTTTGAGTTCAAAACCTGCAATTTGTATGGTTTGACTGCTACAGCTGTAAATATAGAGTAGCAGAACAGGTAAACAAATGCTTAAACCTGCCCAAACGATGAGCCAAGGGGAAGGGTTTTTGGGTGTGCTTGGATCAGAATTGCCTTCGCCATTCAACGGCGTTGATGGAAGGGATTGATTAGTGTTGGGTTGAATGGAATTTTGATCCGACAAAGTGACGCAAAAATAGTTGAAAGCCTTTGATTTTTTAGGGCATCAAAAGGTAAGTTTTTTCACCGCTGGCGAAACGTTATTTTTAGCTGTGAAATTGACTTTCTTGTGGATTGAGGCGGATGATTTTGTGCTCGGTATCATTCACATCGCCCCAATGAATTGCGACTTCGTTTTGGCCGAGGTTGGTGATGGTTGCGCCCGATTTTGATACTTCAATTTTGATGGGTTCGTTTTGGAGTAAGATCTGGAAGCCATAACCGTTCCATTGGCTGGGACAGTGGGGTTTGATGTAAAGGGTTTGGTTTTTGATGCGCAAACCGCCAAATCCTTGTACAATGCTGAGGTAGGATCCGGCCATCGATGTGATGTGGAGGCCATCTTCGGTGTCGTTGTTGTAGTTGTCGAGGTCTAACCGAGCGGTGCGCAGATACATTTCATAGGCTTTGTTGGTTTCGCCAATTTTTGCGGCCAAGATGCTGTGAACGCAGGGGCTTAGAGAGCTTTCATGAACGGTGAACTGCTCATAGAATTTGAAATTTTTCTCGTGGGTGCTTGCGTTGAATTGGTCTTCGAAGAAATAAAGTCCTTGTAGTACATCGGCTTGTTTGATATACACGCTGCGCAGGATGCGGTCCCAGCTCCATTTTTGGTTGATGGGTCGTTCAGCGGGCGATAGGTCTTGTACAGGTATGAGTTCCTTTTCTAGGAATCCATCGTGCTGAACAAATACGCCGAGTTCATCGCTGTAGGGAAGGTATAGGTGCTCGTTGATGTGGCTCCAGGCTTGGGTTTCCTCATGCTGTTTGAACTGGGTTTTGTTGCACAGTGTTTGGAATTCAGCGGGGTGATTTTCCGTGAGCCATTGGGCACATTCTGCGGTGTACTGCATACACCAATTGGCGATGTAGCTGGTATACCAGTTGTTGTTTACGTTGTTTTCGTATTCGTTGGGGCCGGTAACGCCATGCATTTCGTAGCGTTGTTTGTGTGTGCTCCAGTGAACGCGTTGTTTCCAGAACCGTGCGATGCCGAGCAGGACTTCAAATCCCCCATCGAGCAAGTATGATTGATCGCCGGTATGTTGTATGTAGTTATAGATGGCGTAGGCGATGGCGCCGTTGCGGTGAATTTCTTCGAAGGTGATTTCCCATTCGTTGTGACATTCTTCGCCGTTCATTGTAACCATCGGATACAGAGCAGCTCCATCTGTGAAGCCAAGTTTGGCGGCGTTTTCGATGGCTTTGTTGAGCTGTTTATATCGATATACAAGCAGTTGGCGAGAGATGGCAGAATCGGCCGATACCAGGAAGAAGGGCAGGCAATAGGCTTCAGTGTCCCAGTAGGTGCTTCCGCCGTATTTTTCACCGGTGAATCCTTTTGGGCCGATGTTTAGGCGGGCATCGTCGCCGCAATAGGTTTGATTGAGGTGATAGATGTTGAAGCGAACGGCTTGTTGGGCTTTTACATCGCCATCGATGCGCACATCGGTGGTTTCCCATTTTTTGGCCCAAGCGGCGGCGCTCATTTGCAAATGGGCTTCAAAACTGGAGGCACTCATTTTATCGAGGGCCTTCTTGGTGTGAAGTTCCAATGCATCAGGGGCGTGGTGGAAGCTGCTGCCGGTGATGCAGTGCTTTACCAACGTGAGTTTTTCGGCAGCGGCTACAGAGATTTCGTAGGTGTTGCTGGCAAATTTACTCTGGGTATGTGGTTTGGCGATTTCGTTGTGTTTAACGCCATTTTTATGGATTTCGAAAGCAATGGCATTGGTTACCACCCAATCGAGTTTTTTGGTTTTTACGGTCACCAACAAGTTGTGGTTGTGCACTTCCTGTTTTACCTCATCCCAAAATTTCTCATCGTAGTTGGAGTCTTTGTTCACCACATCGCCATCGAGGTAATTTTCTACTTTGATGGTGCAATTTTTCGATGGGGTGATGTTGTATTGCAGTGCGCTGTATTCCTTGTTGATGAGTGAATAGAAACGATGTGTTTGGATGTTGAGTTCAATGCCGTTGAGAAGCTTTACCGTGCAGTGGCGATTGAGAACACCTTTGTGCATGTCAAGTTCTCTGTTGAAAGAGAGAATTTCCACTTTGGCCAAATCCAATTCTTCGTTATCGATATAGATTCGGAGTCCGCTCCAATAGGATGCGTTGAGCACTTTGGCAAAATACTCAGGGTAGCCATTTTTCCACCAACCCACACGGGTTTTATCGGGGTAATAAACACCACCCACGTAGGTGCCTTGCAGCGAATGGCCGCTGTAGGTTTCTTCGAGGTTTCCACGCTGTCCCATCATGCCATTTCCGAGACTGAAAACGCTCTCAGAAATTTCATTCATGGTGGGGTTAAATCCTTCTTCTATAATTTTCCAAGGGTCTGCCAAAAAATAGTCGATCATGGGTATAGTATTAAAATGCTGTGGGGTGATGGGTTTGGGTAATGGTATTTTGGTGTTAGTTCTCTAGAGAATCAAAATCAAATTCTCCCAGGTTGTTGAGGTGTATGTATGCGCCGGGCAGGTCGCTCTGGAGTCCAATGCCCACTGCTTTCATGTTGCCGGCGAGGGCTGCTTGAACGCCTGCTGCGCTGTCTTCAAACACCAAGCATTGTGAGGGCGGGAAACCCAACATGTCTGCTGCGGTAAGAAAAGTTTCGGGGTGAGGTTTCCCGTGGGTGATTTGTCCGGCATCCACGATTGCGTCGAAAGCATCAATGAGTCCAACTCGCGTGAGGACCATGTTGGCATTTTTGGAGGCTGAGCCCAAGGCCAAGGGGATTCTACGCGATGCTACTTCTTCGAAAAAAGCGGGCACACCGGGGAGTACGTCTTTGGGACCCATGTGTTGAACCAATTCCAGGTACCATTCATTTTTTCGGATCAAATCGGCCTGAAAATCTGCTTCGGAAAGAGATTTGTTGGCCAGCGAAAGGATGAATTTGAGGGAATCTACGCGGCTCACGCCTTTGAGTTTTTCATTGTTTTCTTGTGTTAGGGCATAGCCATATTCTGCGGCCAAACGCTCCCAAGCCAAAAAATGAAAATGTGCGGTATCGCAAATTACCCCGTCGAGATCGAGGATGATTGCGGTCATCATACAGCGGCTTGTAATTTTCTAAGGTGGTATTCTACCAAATTCACAACGGGTTCACTGGTGATCACGCCCACATCGAGGCGGTGTATTTTGCAGGCTTCTCTGAGGAGGTCGCTAAAGTGATAGGCCACAGAACCCACGAAATGAACGGGTACTTCTTTGTGGTTTTCGTATTTCCAGATGTGGATGTTGATGAATTTGCTGAATCCGTTGTAGATGAAATCTCTCACCCATTTTTCATCGCGATTGTCGCTCAGGAAACGCATGAAAGACGCCAAATACACGTTGGGGTTTGGTTTGTTGTATACGGCTTCGAAAATGCTTTCTTTGGTGAGGTTGAAACGCTCAACAAGGCCATTGTGAATTTTTTCGGGAAGTTCATGGTAGAGGAACATGCGGAGCAGGTCTTTCCCGTAGAAGGTTCCGCCGGCTTCATCGCCAAGTACGTAGCCCAATGCGGGAACTTCTTCATGAATTTCTTTGCCATCGAAATAGCAGCTGTTTGAGCCAGTGCCGAGGATGCAAGAGATACCGGGGTTATCGCCACAGGTGGCGTAAACAGCTCCGGTGAGGTCGTGGTCTACGGTGATTGCGGCTTTGGTAAATACTGCGCGAAGGGCATTTTCCACGATGATATTTCTGGCGGGGTGGCTGGCACCGGCGCCATAGAAGAAAACGTGTTCCACCATGGGTGCTACTGCACACAATTCTGTGTTTTTGCGAATTTCACTTTCGATCAATTCGGTGGGGTGGAAAAATGGGTTGAAGCCCATGGTATAAAATGAAAGGCGCTGAGATTCACCATCGGTGAAAACCCAATCGCATTTGGTGCTGCCGCTGTCTGCTACAAGAATCATGATTGAAATTGGTGCAAGATAATAAAAAAACACTTAGTGTCAATTACACACTTCAAAAACAATTTTTGTTTATTATTGTATTATTGGGTTATTTTGCTCATTCAATTGTAGAAGTTATAGTATTTTGAGCAAGCATGTCGGTTAGTCCATCCTTAAACCCCCACGTATCGGTAGATTGTGTCATCTTTGGTTTCAGTAAGGAGACATTGCGTTTGTTGTTGATCAAGAGAACGGTTCCCAATGCGATTACCGAGTTGGACGATAGTTATTATGCTTTGCCGGGTGATTTGGTGAGGGACAATGAAAATTTGGACGAGGCGGCTGCTCGTGTTTTGAAGGAGTTAACGGGGTTAACGGGCATTTTTCTGCAGCAGTTTCAGGCGTTTGGCGATCCGTTGCGGATATCCAAGGCGAAGGACAGGGCTTGGTTGCAGGGGGTGAGGCAGGATCCGGATGCGCGGGTGATCACGGTGGCGTATATGGCATTGATCGACAGCAACAAGGTTCAGATTCAGCCGGGTAGTTTCAGTAAGGAGGCGGTGTGGTTGCCGATTGCGGAGATTCCAGAATTGGGATTTGACCACAACGATATTTCTGAGGGGGCGTTGTTGGCATTGAGGGAAAAGGTGCAGATACAGCCGATTGCGTTTGAGTTGTTACCGGAGAAATTCACGATGAGTGATTTGCAAACGCTTTACGAAACCATATTGGAGCGGGATTTAGACAAGCGGAATTTCAGGAGGAAGATGTTGAATTCTGGGGTAATTACGGCATTGCCAGAGAAGCAGCATGGGGTGAGCAACAAGCCAGCGCGGTATTACGTGTTTAACCGCAATTTGGTTGAAAATGGGGGGTTGGGGTTTGTGAATTTGAAGATGGAAGGTTCTTTCACACTCTTTAGTTAAAACCGGTCTGAAATTGCAACTTAAGCCGTAACTTTGCGGCTCATTTTTCGTATATAATGCTTTCAGTTTCAAATCTTTCTTTGCGTTTTGGTAAGCGCGTACTTTTCGAAGAGGTTAACCTCAAGTTCACGAATGGCAATTGCTACGGTATCATTGGTGCCAATGGCGCGGGTAAATCAACATTTTTGAAGATTTTGTCGGGCGAAATCGAACCCAATACGGGCTCGGTGGACATCGATCCAGGCAAGCGTATGGCGGTATTGAGTCAGAACCACTTTGCGTTTGATGATTTTCCGGTATTGCAAACGGTGATCCGCGGGCATCAAAAGTTGTGGGAGATCATGGAGGAGAAGGATGCGTTGTATGCCAAAGAGGATTTTACGGAAGACGATGGGATGCGTGCGAGTGAGTTGGAGGGTGAATTTGCCGAGATGGATGGTTGGAATGCGGAGAGCGATGCGGCTACATTGTTGAGCAGCTTGGGCATTACAGAGCAGTATCATGAATATTTGGTGAAGGATTTGAACGGTAACCAAAAGGTTCGGGTGTTGTTGGCGCAGGCATTGTTTGGCAATCCGGATGTGTTGTTGATGGATGAACCTACCAACGATTTGGATGTGGATACCATTCGCTGGCTAGAGATGTTTTTGGCCAATTTCGACAATACCGTTTTGGTTGTGAGCCATGACCGTCACTTCTTGGACAATGTTTGTACGCACGTGTGCGACATTGATTTTGGTAAGATTCAGATTTTTAGTGGAAACTATACGTTTTGGTATCAGAGTTCGCAGTTGGCTTTGCGTCAGCGTTCGGACCAAAACAAAAAGGCCGAGGAGAAGAAGAAAGAATTGCAGGAGTTCATCGCTCGTTTCAGTGCCAACGTGGCCAAGAGCAAGCAGGCGACTTCGCGGAAGAAGATGTTGGAGAAGTTGAACATCGAAGAGATACAGCCGAGCACAAGGAAGTATCCTGGTATCATTGTGAAGCAGGGCAGGGAAGTGGGCGACCAGATTTTGACGGTTGAGAATTTGAGTGCCAAGGCAGAATCGGGTGATTTGTTGTTCAGCAATGTGAATTTCACGGTGAGCAAGGGCGATAAAATTGCTTTCATTTCGCGCAATACTTTGGCGTTGAACCAATTCTTCAAAACGTTGTGGGGCGAAGTGAAGCCTGCCACTGGCGAGTTCAATTGGGGCGTTACGGTAACCATGAGCAATTTGCCCAACGAGAATGCCCATTATTTTACTGATAAGATCAACTTGGTTGATTGGTTGCGTCAGTATTCTACCGAGAAGGATGAAACTTATGTGCGCGGATTTTTGGGTAGGATGTTGTTCAGCGGCGAAGAAACCCAAAAGATGTGTACGGTATTGAGTGGGGGCGAAAAAGTACGTTGTATGTTGAGCAAATTGATGTTGGAAAACCCCAATGTTTTGTTGTTGGATGAACCCACTAACCACTTGGATTTGGAGAGCATTCAGGCGTTGAACAACGGCTTGGTGGATTATGCAGGTGTGGTATTGTTCCATTCGCATGACCAAGAATTTATCAATTCGATCGCCAATCGCATCATAGAAATTACGCCGAATGGGGTGATTGATAAGTACATGACGTACGAAGAATTTGCGGAGGATGATCAAATCAAAGCAAGAAAAGCAGAACTTTACGGCGCATAACATTAGTGTGCCTTGATTCAATAAAAAATCGAACAGAAAGACAATGAAAAAACAATTTAAATACATTCCGGTTGTGGCCTTGGGTTTGTTGGCCGGTTGTGGTGAAAAGATCGACACCAGTAAAGATTTGAAAACATCTGAAGATTCCTTCAGTTATGTTTACGGTTATGAAACCGCTCAGCGCATGAAGCAGCAGGGTGTGGATGCTTTGGACTATGGCAGTTTCCTTCGCGGAATGAAAGAGGGTTTGTCTAAAGATAGCGGCTTGGCGATCAAGCAGGATGCGATGGGCAAGGTGTATCAGGGTTACGTGCAGGGTGTTCAAGACAAGAAGATCAAGGTTTTGCAGAAAGAGACCAACGATTTCATGGCGAAGATGAGCAAGGAAGCGGGTGTGAGTCCGTTGGCGAGCAAGGGTTACTACAAGCAATTGAAAAAGGGCAATGGCGCGGTTCCAGGTATTTACGATACGATCACTTGCTACTTCATCATTAAGAATGGTAAGGGCAAGGTGTTTCAGGACAATCGCAAGGACAAGAAGCCATTTGTGGGCAACATTGCGAGTTTGAATTTGGCGCCATTGGAAGAGTCGTTCCAGAAAACCGCTGCGGGTGGATCCTTTGAAATGTATGTTTCAAACGTAGAATTCCCAAGTTTGGCGCGTATGTCTGGTACTTTCGAGGACATGTATGGCATTACGGTGATTGAAGTGGATTTGATGAATGTGGTTCCTGGTAAGGCGCCAAGCAACGAGCCTCCATTGGATTACATTCCACCGCCAGCGAAGAAGTAAGTGATATTGTCCCGAGTATTGATCTTGGGAGATTTATAAAAAACGGGGGCGGCCATTGGCCGCCCCCGTTTTTTATCTAGTGAGGTTTGCGTTTGTGTTAGCGCCTCAATTGATGTATCCCAATCATCGTCCATCCAATGATCATCAACAGGCCGCCAATGGGGGTGACGGCGCCCAATTTGCGCAATGCGGGTGAAATGAGTTCGTTCAGGGCCAAAAACCACAGAGAAACACTGAAGATGAAGGTTCCGATGATGGTGATTTTGATGTAGAGTCCTTTGGTACTCGGCGCACTTGCAGAGATGGCCATGAATCCCAGTCCATTTAGGGCGAAATACAGCGATGCGGTTTTCCATACGTCTAAATAGCGGGGCGAAATGGCATCTTCTAGGGTGTGGGCACCCATGGCACCGAGGGCAATGGATACGGCCATCATTAGGCAGCCGAGACCGATAAGTTGGTGTGTTTTCATGGCGATTATTTTGAAATGATTTGTACTTCTTTAGGGATGGTAGCCGCCGGAGGCGGCGTTACCGTAATACCAAAGGTAATCCATCGTGGCATCAATGGTACACTGGCAATTTCTTTGTATTGGGTATTCAATACGTTTTGTGCGTTTACCCAAATGGTATAAGAAAAAGGCAACTTGATCGGCGCTGGAACTTCATCGGGCAAATAAGTTAAACCGGCGCCTTTGATCGCTCGCTTCAACTGGTAAGCCAAACGCATATCCAACATCGAATAGCCACTCCCAGCATCAAAGCCGTCAGCTGTGCGCTCCATGTATCGGAATTGTGTGGTGAACTGTAAGCCGAATTTGGTTTGTAAGTTCAACGATGCCAAGTATTGTATGGGCAAAAAGTTTGCAGCATACTGCGAGTAGCCCTTCATTTTCACTCTAAAACTCATTTGCCTCAACTGCGTTGCGCCGAGGGTCCATCGCACTGAAAGTAATCCCAGCTTTTCAAAGGGCGAAGCATAATTGATGTACTTGTTGCCTACAACCCTGAACTCGTAGCCCTCGA
>JAIYBO010000247.1 GCA_027488495.1 Bacteroidota bacterium
CCGATACTTGGTTCATCGAGAATATACATTGAACCAGTTAAATTGCTACCCAACGAAGTTGCCAAATTGATCCGTTGACTTTCACCGCCACTGAGGGTATTGCTCAATCGATTCAATGACAAATAACCCAATCCCACATCGCTCAAAAATTGCAATCGATTTTGAATTTCTTCAATGATTCTTTGGGATATTGTGAAATCGGTTTCACTTAAAACCAACTGTTTGAAATAATCCAAGGCTTTGTCGACCTCCATCAACAGCAATTCTTGCACACTCAATTGCGTGGGGAATCCATCCAAATCCTTTTCGGATAGAATTTTTACGTAAGCGGCTTCTTTGCGCAAGCGGGTTCCCAAACAGTCAGGACAAGTTGTTTTGCCCCTGTATCTTGCTGCCAATACCCGATATTGGATTTTGTAAGATTTTTCTTCGATGTACTTGAAGAAGTCCAATATTCCAGGTAGTTCACGACTGCCATTCCAAAGCAATTCCAATTGCTCATGATTCAAATCACGGATGGCACGGTGAATGGGAAAATCTACTTTGTTGGCCAATCGAATGAAATCATTCCGCCACTCTCCCATTGTTTCACCTTTCCAGGGAGCTATCGCCCCTTCAAAAACACTGAGCGATGTGTCAGGAATAACCAAATCTCTATCCAAACCCAAAACGGAACCGAATCCCTCGCAGGTTCTGCAAGCGCCATGGGGGTTGTTGAAACTCAAAAAATCTTTGGTTGGCAGTTCAAACTTGAGTCCGTCCAATTCAAATCGATTGTTGAATTCAACCAACGAGGTACTTTCCATAAAGTACAAGGAGCAATTGCCTTCGCCTTCCCAAAATGCGGTTTCACAAGCATCAAATAATCTCGATTGAAATTCTTCCTCATTGGGCTGAATCAAAAGTCGATCTACAACAATAAAAATCTCATTTTCCAGTTCAGTTTCTTCCTCAATCAACGTTTGCAGGGTAAACAGATTGTTTTCACACCATATCCTACTGAACCCTTTTTGAACCAACAAATCCCAATCAGTGGCGTTGCGTTTTTTCAGGGGTTGTGGCGCCATGATCAATGCCCGTTCCCCCGATTTGTTGGTACTGCAGAATTTTAAAACATCTTCCGTGGTTTCGCGTTTTACCTCTCTTCCCGATATTGGAGAAATTGTATGTCCTGCCCGACTAAAAAGCAATTTGATATAATCGTAAATTTCCGTTGAGGTAGCAACCGTACTACGCGGATTTCTTGTATTTACCTTTTGTTCGATGGCCACGGCAGGACAAAGTCCTTGAATGTCATCGACCAAGGGTTTTTTCATTCTGCCCAAAAACTGACGGGCATAGCTGCTTAAACTCTCAACATACCTTCGCTGGCCTTCGGCGAACAAAGTTTCGAAAACCAAACTAGACTTCCCACTTCCAGAAACTCCTGTTACAACTGTAAAAGAACCATGGTCAATCTCGGCATGAACATGTTTGAGATTGTGCTGATGGGCATTGATGATTCGAATTTTTTTCTCTTGGGAAGGCACGTATGGATTGTAATAAAGTTTTTGTAATTATTGTATTGTATCTCTTTGAATCGAAGCACCGGCACAAATCCCTCTACCATTGACAATATTGCTATAAATGGGTGTAGGGTCTGAAAACAAACCAACTGTTTTGCGGTAGTTCGCCAAAGACTGCAAATATCTGTAATATTCATCGCTCAAGGAACGAACTTCAACCAAATATTTATAGGTAGACCCGGCACTACCAAAACTTGTAATGAATTCAAATTTTCGGGTAGACCCGTTGAAAGATCTATCATCGAGTAGATACCCACCAAGATCGGTAAGTTCAGCATTTTGGCTTAACAAAGGATCCGTGGTTGTGGGTGGCATGATTTGCCATTCTTGGGTGAAATCTTCAAATCGGTACAGGTTGATTTCATAGTAATTTCTTTCTGATTGCGGATCTGCGATAAAACAAGTAATTGTCCCAGTTTGAAAACCAAAACTATCCATTCCCGTACCATCGATCCAAGTAGATTTAGGACTATTCAACTTGCTTGGCAAGGTCATTTTACCACGGGCGGTGGCGTAATTGGGATATGAGACCGTTACATCGTATTGTGTACCTTGCACAGGCTTGAAATTTGCCACGTACTTCCCCAAACCAAGGTTGTATGTCAATATTTGCTCCGAATTCCCATCGGATACTTTCACCTCTGCATTCTCAATGAATTTGGGAGGTTGGGTATCAGACATCGGAATGGTTTGCGAAACTTGGACATTGAAATAATCATCGCTATTCACAAATGAATTCACAACCAATCTCGGTGTAAATCGAATACTACTCTGATCCAGTTCTGTTTCACAGCCAACAAACAAAGTGATGGCAACGAACAAAAAGACCCAGTGATAGATATATTTTCTCATGTTAAAATTCTAAACGATAAAATCCTGAAGGTATAAAAACAAAAGGTGAAGTACCCACCAATCGAAGTTGGCCTGATTTATTCAAATCCCAGCGAGCGTTGATGGGGTTTGTAAATCCAAAAGCATTATATACTTGTAGCCCCCAAAATTCTTTGTATCCACGATCGTAATAGGGTTTGATTTCTTTGGTGAATCCAATATCAAATCGACGATAATTGGGCATTCTGTAGTTATTTTTCAAACTGTAATCATAAACGAGTTTGTTGTCGGTGGTGAGGTATTGGGCAGTAGGCACTGAATATACATTGCCGCTCATCCACATTGCCGACATATTAATCACCAACCAAGTTTGGGCTTGAATGGTTAGTTGGGCTTTTACTTGATGTGGACGATCCCATCTGTAATTGAACGGCTTGCCTTCATTGATATATTCAAAAGTGCGTTCGGTTTTGGAATAGGTGTAACTAATTAGTCCAGTGTAAGAGCCAGTTTTCTTGGTTAGCATAGCCTCAAAACCACTGGCAACACCTTTGCCTTGCACGATGCTTCTTTCCCAATAATTTTTCACGAATGGGTCTTCGTCAACACCTGTTAGATCTGTGATACCATCAAACCATTTGTAATATGTTTCTGCTGAAAATTCAACGCCTGTGGCCAAAGGAAATAAATAGGCTGCCGAAATCTGAGTGGTTTGCTGCGGTCTAAAGGTTGCACTGCTTGGGAACCATACATCTCGAGGCAAAATACCGTTCACACTGGAGAGTTGATGCAATCCTTGATTGGCGATGCTGAAACCCAATTGAATTCGCTTTTTGCCTTCCAACAATTGGCTTACAATGATTCTTGGCTCTGGGCGAAAGAAGCTTTTTTCTCTGGCAACGAAAGACCACAATCGAAGTCCGAAATTCACCGATAACCCAACATTGGGATGCAGATCCAACTCGGCATAATTGGCCCATTCGGCAATGTTTTGAATGTTAGCAATACCAAAGATTGTATCGATTTGTGCCAAATTGGTTTTCTCAACATAGTTGGTTTGGCCTGGCTTGAGAGCGTGCAGAGTAAATTGGCTACCATAACGAATGGTATGCTGAGGTGAGTGGATATAGGAAAAATCACCATTCAAGGTATAATCGGTGATTGAATTTCTGAGCTCTTCTTTAATGGCTGCAGTCTGGGTGTTTCCACCTTGGGTTATGCTACCATCAATCGACAACAAGTTGCTGTATGCATATCGTGAAAAGCCCGAAGTGATAGATCCAAAATGATTTGATTTGAATTCATGCGAGTAGCGGCCACCAATTTGTGTATTCTGCCACGCCGTAAGCAATTCGAAATTTAATACCACCCTTCTCAAAAGGGTATCCGTTTCATCGATGGAACTTTTTAATCCGTATTTATCCCGTCCGTTGTAACACCAAAAATTCCATTGTGTGGTTTGACTTTGTTTATAATCAAC
>JAIYBO010000104.1 GCA_027488495.1 Bacteroidota bacterium
ACTCCAAGCAACTGAACTAAATTTGCACCCGTTATGACAGAAGGATTTTTTCCATTAACCATCAAAAAATTGGTCCGTGAAACAGCTGACGCCACCACAATATATTTTGAAGTCCCTGATAATCTAAAAGATACGTTTTCGTATTCTGCAGGTCAGTATCTTACATTTGAGGTTGAGATCGCTGGAGAGAAGGTTCGAAGGTCATATTCTTTGTGTACTTACGCCGGTGTGGATGCGGATCCTGCGGTAACCGTGAAGCGTGTTGATGGCGGAAAAATGAGTAACTACCTCAATGCCGATTTGAAAGAGGGCGATGTGATGCAGGTAATGCCACCGATGGGAAAATTCACAGTGGTTCCCGACGCTAGCAAATCTGTACATTATGTGTTGTTTGGCGGTGGAAGTGGTATCACCCCTGTTTTGGGTATTGCAAAAGCAGTTATGGCAGATGAACCCAACAGCAAAGTCACATTGGTGTATGCCAACCGCAATCCGGATTCAGTGATTTTTAAACAGGTATTGACCGATATGGAAAAGGCAAGCAACGGTCGTTTCAAGGTTCACCATAACTACGATTCTGCGCCCATTACTTACTTCGGACTGAAGGGGATGTTGACCGCCGATAAGGTGCAATCCATCGTGAAATCAAAAATTGGCGGATCATTTGATCAATATCAGTACTTCATTTGCGGACCTGGTCCGATGATGGAGGTAATCAAAGACGGTTTGCGCAATTTGGGCATTTCGGGCGATCGTGTAAATACAGAGTATTTTGCTGCACCCACTAGCAAGAATGCGGCCGATGAAAAGCCTTCACAAAGCACAGATTTCAATGGTGTTTCTGAGGTGACATTGACAGTATACGGTAAAACACATACCATCACTTGTGATCAGAATACCACCATTTTGAATGCAGCGATGAAGCAAGGCATTGATCCACCATACAGTTGCACCGTGGGCGTTTGTACCACTTGTAGGGCAAAAGTAACCGTGGGTAAATTGCACATGTTGGAGCGTGAAGGATTGAGCGATGCAGAAATTGCTGAAGGCTATGTGCTCACGTGTCAGTCTGTGCCCCGCAGTTCTGAAATCACCCTGAAATACGAATAATGAACGATGGCCGGTGGCCATCATTCATCACGAGTTTCAATCATCTGTGATTGGGTTATTTCATTCATCGTCGGTTTCCATCGCTGGAGCCGCTTGGGTGTACTTTCTAATTTTATTCAATACCGTAGAAAAATCTTCAGGTAATTCGCTGGAGAAGAACATCTTTTCACCTGTGGTGGGATGTATGAATCCGAGCTCTTTGGCATGCAGCGCTTGACGTGGCATAATGGTGAAGCAATTTTCAATAAACGGCTTGAATTTGGGTAGTGCCGAGCCTTTTCGGATTTCTAGACCTCCATACAATTCGTCTGAAAACAACGGGTGTTTTATACTGGCGAAATGCGCCCTGATTTGGTGGGTTCGGCCGGTTTCCAATTCGCACTGAATCAAAGATGCGAAGTAGAAGTTTTCTAAAGTTTGGTAGTGAGAGATGGCCAATTTGCCTTCCTCTTCGCTTTCGAAGCATTTGGATCTTCTTCGGTCTGATGGGTCGCGGTTGAGATAGCTGCGGATGGTTCCATCTTTGGGTTTGGGTTCGCCCCATACCAATGCCCAATATCTTCTGTGAATGCTGTGGTCGTAGAATTGTTTGCCCAAATGCGACAGCGCGTAATCTGTTTTTCCGATCACCAACAAACCAGATGTGTCTTTATCGATGCGATGCACTAGACCCGGCCTGTGGTATTGGTCTTTGGTGGGTAATTGACCGAAGTGATAAACCAGTGCATTCACTAAGGTGCCCGAATAATTGTTATGACCGGGGTGAACCACCATTCCAGCCACTTTGTTCACAACCAACAAATCGTCGTCTTCATAAACGATGTTGATGGGAATGTTCTCTGGGTAAACTTCTGTATCGCGGGGTGCGGTTGGCAATAACACCCGCACATGGTCGTTCGGTTTAACTTTGTAATTGCTCTTGGTGGGTTTGTCATTGACCACCACGGCGCCAGATTCAATGCCGGCTTGTATTTTGGATCTAGAGGCATTGGCAATTTTGTGCATCAACCACTTATCGACGCGCATTTGCTCTTGCCCTGGATCGGCGGTAAACGCGTAATGTTCGTATAATCCTTCGTCGAGGATTTCTTCTTCTGCTAAACTCACGGTGCAAATTAAATGCTAAACCGCAGTTGTCCGAGCATTAATCCGCCCCAACCTGCTTGATTTACCAAAACAGTTTGTCCTTTGGCATTGGTAACCTCAGTGGCTTTTTCCAAAAATGTGTGGGTATGTCCACCCACAATGGCAGTGATACCATGGGTTTGTGCCGCAAGTTTCAGGTCGTCAATTTGGTTTGTATCGTATTTGTAACCCAGGTGGGAAATGACAAAAACGGCATCACAATGTTCTACATTTTTTAGGTAATCCACGGTTTTTTGGACTTGGATTACGGGGTCTTGGTACTTTAAGCCGGGGATCATGCGTTCGAGAATGAGATTTTCGGGGCTGATACCCACGCCGGTGATGCCAATTTTCTTGTGGGCGATTTGAATGATTTTATGGGGTTTTACCAGTTCTTTCAGCGGGGTATTTTGCAATTGGTAATTGCAATTGATCATGTGGATGCCTGGGTTTTTTTCGAGCATGTTGGCCAAGTGCTGAATGCCATTGTCGAAATCGTGGTTGCCCATGGTGGTGGCGTGGTAACCCATGTTTTGCATCCATTGGTATTCGATTTGGCCGCCGAAGAAGTTGAAATAGGGAGTGCCTTGAAAAACATCGCCACAATCGAGGAGCAGTACGTGGGGGTGTGAGGCTTTGAGTTGTTTGATGAGTGTGGCCAAGTTGGCGATTCCACCTTTGCCTGCCATGGGGTGATTGCTGGGGAAGGGTTCAATTCTGGAGTGGAAATCGTTGGTATGCAGGAGCAACAATTCTATGGGTTCATTTTTATGATGCAGTTTGGGTAGATGTAGATCGTTTTGCGTGTGCGAAACCCATTCGCCCAGTACATCGATGGGAAGGGTGGCTCCGGCGGCCAAAATGCCCAACTGCTGCAGGAATTTTTTTCTATCGAGGCTCATGGAATATTCTCAAGGTGTTTCGGGGTGAAATTGTGCGGTTGCTATTGTACTCTGTTTTCAGCTGCTGGGCCAAAATATTTCTCAAGTTGATGCCAGTGTAAATGGTTTTGGTGGCGTGTTTGAGCATGGTGAACCCATCTCCACCCACTGCCATATAGGAGTTTACAGCGATCAGGTAATCGCGGCGAGAGTTAAAGGGCTGTGTGCATTGCATGTTCAATACATCCTGAATGTTTTGGATCTGTTGGTCATTGATTTTAACCGATGTGTATTGGTTTTGAAAGCGAGTTTGTCCTTGAGAATATTCCAACAAGAAGCCCGATGCGGGTGTGCCTTGGAGTTGGGCGATGTATCTGAAAAGGCTATCTACATATCGCCCGGGAAGCTGAACCAAAACCAATTCGTTGTCGAAGGGCATCACTTCAAAAATGTGGCGCATGGTGACGGTTCCGGGGTACAGTCCGGTGCGAAAACCACCGTTGTTGCTGATGGCGAAATGACAAGCGATGCCAAATTCTTTGATGGCAAAATCATTGGCGGCAAGTAGCATGTAATCTGCAGCCAATCTGCCCAAATTGCCCGTTGAGTAGGTGTTGTAAAAGGGCGAATCGATGAAGGCGATTGATTCTGACAGTTGGTGATTGAGTGAATCTTTGAAGGGTGAGATTAACTTCAACGACTGCGAATCGTCTGGCAATGAATCAAGAACACGAAGGTTGTTTAGGGGGTGGTATTGCGTCTGAATTTGTGGGCCAGAAGTACCCTTTGAGTTGTTTGGACGTTGACCACCACAAGCATTGAAAATCAGGACGATGAGTGTAAAAATCCAAATGGGTAGGCCTTTGCGGGTCACTGGATTTTGATTTGTTGGCGGAATTAAAAACATGGGTATCGCAAAGTTGGGGTTTGTTGAATGAATTTATTGCTAAATAATTGATAAAAAGGGATGTATTTGGGTGTTTTTTTGTGATTTTTGTAACATGAAAAAAATCATTGGTGTTTTTTGCGTTGCTATTTTGGGTGCTTTTCAAGTAAAAGCGCAGTGCAACGAGCTTTTTATTTCTGAATATGTAGAAGGTTCGCGCAACAACAAAGCGTTGGAAATTTATAATCCCACCGATAAAACCATTGATTTAACTGGCTACAGAGTTACCCGCTGGCAAAATGGTTCAGCTGCTTGGACGGCGCAAATGTCTGATGTGCTTTCTGGTAGCATTCAACCCAAAGATGCCATGGTTTTGGTCCTTGATCGCAGAGATACTACTCAAAAGGGTCAAGATACCCCTGTGGTTTTGACTTTGCGTTTGAAAGCGGATTTATTTTTGAGCAAAGATTACAACACCAGCTATAGCATGAGCTTCAATGGTGATGATGCGATGTCGATCGATAAATTCAACGACGCTACAGGAAAATGGGTACCAGTTGATATTTTTGGTAAGATTGGTGAACGCCCGAGTCCGGCTTGGAGCGACAAACCCCCGTATACCGGCACAGGTACTTGGTATTCCATGGACAAGACTTTGATTCGCAAAGACAGTGTAATGGCAGGTGTTGCCAAAAATCCTTTGGAGTTCAATCCAAAAGTGGAGTGGGTATTGAATCCTCGCGATATGTTTGATTCTTTGGGTTTCCATCGTTGTTTGTGTACCCAAGGTCCAAGCGTGTCTGTAAAGGCACCGGTGATCAGTCAGGTTGCTATATATCCCAATCCTGCTGTTTCAATGGCG
>JAIYBO010000057.1 GCA_027488495.1 Bacteroidota bacterium
GCCATACTGCTCAATTTGAAATCATGTCGATCATCCCTCGCACCACTCACCACCAAACCATATTTTTTCGCCACGAAAGGCATCAATTGATAATGGCCAACCGCACCACTAATCGATCTGGCTTTGGGATTGTTCGGTGATTCAATGAGCAAGATAAACTGAGCATAAATTGGATTTACGTTGTATTGATCAAAGATCACTTTGGCATCGTCTACCGGTGGACCCACTTTTTGAAAATCGAAAAATTCTCGTTTGCCTCTCACAAATTTGACCAATTCACACTTTTCATACCCAAAAGAATCGCGGTAGCATTGCGCCGTATAATCCAATTTCGAATCCCTCACCAATGAATCCAATTTCGAAGCTGAAATCACATCCATCATGTTGCGACTGTCTTTGTGCACCACAATGCATGAATCCTTCGTAAGCAAAATCACTTTTTGCCAAAATTGAATTGGCGGTTGTTTTCTAAAATATGTAAGCTGTTGAGGAGAAACCGGAATAAAATGAAAGGAATCCGTATGAGCATTCGTCCTAGCGCCTTGTTTTGATTGACACGATGTAGTATGAGGTAAAATGGCCAAAACCAACACCATTAAAAATTGCAGTTGCTTCATCTTTTCTATTTTATTTGGTTTGACAGTTCATTTCTAACCACTTCTTGGCAGATTTCTCTCCCAACAAATAACTTCGCTCCCAATCGGCACAAGCCAAACCCGCTTTCCCCAAATTGTATCTAGCGATGCCTCTGCCCAAGTACGCATAGGCTGGCGTGTTGTTTTTCGCTTTGATGGATTTGCTAAGCCACATGTCGGCGTCGTTCCATTTCTCCAATTGCAACAAGCAATGTCCGTAATCAGCCATTAAATCAGCATCCGTAGGCAAATAACTTAACAAATCTGCATAGAGCGTTTCTGCTTCCGACATGCGATTCAAAAAAAACAGTGCATCCGCTTTGTATCTCTCTAAAGTAAAACCCTTTGAATCGCCTTGCAACAAATCATTCAACAATTTCAAGCAAGGTTCATATTGAGCCAATTGGAAATGGGCCAACATCAACTGATATTTGATGACTTGAGAATTGGGGTATTTTTCGAGAAGGGGTATTAAAATCTTCGCGTATTCGTTGTAATGCTTGTGTTTTTCAAAATGGTCATTGTACATCGCTGAATAATCAGCAAACAAGGCATCGCCCACTTTTTCATTTAACCAAACAACGTCCGCATTCATCGTTTCGTACTCAGACAGCATCAACGACAATTGCATCCGTTGTATTCTCGCCATTGTATCGTTGGGCATGGCATTTACATAGGTATTGATGTCGCTGAAGGCAAATTGGTAGTTCTCCGTTTCCCTATAGGCGATGTATCGGTACAAATAAGTTTCTGTGCGATTGGGGTTCAACAAAATGGCTTTATTAAAATCCACAACGGCAGAACCGTAATCTTTCATGTGCACACGAACAACGCCCCTGGTAAGCCAAGCCATATCATCGTTGGGTTTTAGTTCCACTGCTTGATCCAAACTTGCGATCGCAGCAACGTATTCGCCCTTTTCATCGGAACGAACCCCAAAATTCATCAGCTGATCAAAAGTGTACTGTGCATTGAGTTCAGGAATGAGCAAGAACAACAAATAGACTATGACCGATGACCGAAGGAATTTCCGCATATTTTTAAACATTCAAAAATCCCGCCAAAATCACAATTTTACGAAATGTTATATCTACATATTTGGGATTGTCTAATTGTAAGGACTTGTTTCCCCTAAATTTGCCACCCACATGAAAATAGAACAATTAGAATCCCGGAAAAATACGCTATTCATGGTTTTGGGAATGGTATTTCTCACCAATGCCATTGTCGCAGAATTCATCGGGGCAAAAATTTTCTCTTTGGAAAAATCATTCAATCTCCCACCCTTTCAAATTCAATTGTTCGGGGGTGTATTCAATTTTGATATGACCGCCGGTGTGATTCTGTGGCCCATCGTTTTTGTACTCACCG
The DNA here is from genome assembly GCA_027488495.1 of Bacteroidota bacterium. GTDB lineage: Bacteria > Bacteroidota > Bacteroidia > NS11-12g > UBA955 > UBA955. The sequence continues at coordinate 2,007 of JAIYBO010000057.1, forward strand.
ATATCATCAATGAGTATTTTGGCAAAAAGGGAGTTCAACGCCTATCATGGATTGCCGCCATTTTATTGGTTTACTCTTTCATCGCTGTGAGAGTAGCCATGTGGCTAGAGGGCGCAGATTTTTGGATTGGTAGCGGCAAATCATCTGGCTTAACCGATATGTCGCAAGCCTTCAATGCGGTTTTTGGTCAAGGCTTGATGATCATTTTGGGCTCTCTCGTTGCCTTTTTAATTGGTCAGCTGGTGGATGCCTATATCTTCAAGAAACTGAAAGATAGAACCGGGGATAAATTCATTTGGTTGCGGGCCACCGGAAGCACCGCAATCAGTCAATTCATTGATAGTTACGTTGTGCTTGTAATTGCATTCTATTTGGGAGGAAACTATGACTTACTCTGGGTGATACAAGTGGGTACACTCAATTACATTTACAAATTGGGTATGGCGGTTGTGTTACTGCCAGTTTTGTATGGTGTACACGTTCAGATCGATCGTTATCTGGGAATCAAAAAAACCATTGATAAGGGCTTTAACCAAAAGCCAACATCAATCCCGATAAAATCATGATCACGCCCGTGATCAATCCCGCGCTGTGCTCCAATCGGTGAGCATTCCATCGCTCAAGGCCTTTGAATCCTATCCATACGCCACCCATCATACTCAACCAGGTTGTAACGGAATAAACAATCACCAAGGCCAAAATCACGCTCCATCCCATGGGTGCCAAGGTGAAAAAGTATGATTCAATTTCCATACAGGGCGATAAAAACAGTGAAAACAATACAACTCCAAATGCCCACTTGCCTTGGTTGTCTGTGGCTTCTTTTGGAAAATGAAAATGGTGATGTTTGTGGTGGCGATACAAAAACCAAAAGCCCAACAAGACCATCACGGTGCCTCCCAAACTTTCAAAGGGCAATCCCCACAAAATATGAGATTCTAAGGGATCCGAAGTGATTCCTAGTCGCGTTAACTGTGCCAATATCAGGCCAATGGCCACGGTTCCACCTGCGTGTGCTATGGCGGCAATTCCTGTATATCTTAAAGTTTGAGATCTACTCCAACCCAATTTTTTTGCCAATGCGATGAATGGCAGCCAATGACCCGGAATAAACCCATGTAAAACACTGATAATAAAAGCGGCAATGAGTTGTTCGGTCATTCTTTACAAAGATAATCGTATAAAAAAGAAAAGCCCCGCCGAAGCGAGGCTTTTCTATAATTGAAATTATTTACAAGGATTTGGCTTCTTCGATCCACTTACCCCATTGATCAGCAGAGATTTTCGCATCTTCTGCAGTCATTGTAGCAATTTTATCTTCAGACAAACCTTTCAACTCATCGATGTTTGTAACACCCAAAGCGATCATACGCTTTTCCATTGCTGGACCAACACCTGAAAGAGATTTCAAGGTAGCAGCACCAGTTGATGCAGGTGTTTCGGCAGCGGCAGCAACCTCAGCGGCGGCAGCTTCAACCTTTTTCGCTTCAGCTTTGTCGGCTTTGGCTTTGGCATCTACTTTTTCCGCTTTTTCGAATTGTGCACGCAAGGCAGTCAAGGCATCCAATTCACCGAAGGTTGATTTCTCAGAAGTTTGGTTGATTTTCTTAACTACTTTGGTTGCGTTTTTACGCGCCTTATCTTTTGAATTGTTATCGGCATCTTTGCTCGCTCTTTCAGCACCTTTCCAGATGTTTGTATGAGAAACAATGATACGCTTGGCATCTTTAGAGAATTCGATTACTTCGAATTCCAAAGTTTCATCATCTGCCATGGTGGTATTGTCGGCCTTTTTGATGTGACGGCTAGGTGCAAATGCTTCAACGCCATACTGCATTTGAATGGTTGCTCCTTTGTCGTTCACAGACATAACAGTTCCTTCATGGATAGATCCAATTGAGAAGATGGTTTCGAAGGTTTCCCAAGGATTCTCTTCCAACTGTTTGTGACCTAAGCTCAAACGACGGTTTTCTTTATCTACTTCCAATACAACCACTTCCAACTTATCACCTTTCTTGGTGAATTCACTTGGGTGCTTGATTTTCTTATTCCAGCTCAAATCAGAAACGTGTACCAATCCATCGATACCCTCTTCCAATTCCAAGAACAAGCCATAAGACGTCAAATTCTTAACGATACCTGTGTGCTTGCTGTCAACTGCATATTTGTTTTCGATTTCGATCCAAGGATCTTGGGTCAATTGCTTGATACCCAATGACATTTTGTGCTCAGAACGATCCAAAGAAAGTACCAAAGCTTCAACATCATCACCAACTTTCAAATATTCAGAAGGGTTGCGCAAGTGTGAACTCCAGCTCATTTCACTTACGTGAACCAAACCTTCAACACCTGGCTTGATTTCGATGAATGCACCGTAATCAGCAACTGAAACTACTTTACCGCTCACTTTGGTGTTTTCCAAAATGTCAGCAGTCAAGTTATCCCATGGGTGAGAAGTCAATTGCTTCAAGCCCAATGAAATACGCTTCTTGGTATCATCGTAATCAAGAATTACAACTTGAATTCTATCATCCAATTTCAACACCTCTTCAGGGTGATTGATACGACCCCATGAAATATCTGTAATGTGCAACAAACCATCGATTCCACCCAAGTCTACGAACACACCGAAAGAAGTCATGTTTTTAACAACACCTTCCAACACTTGTCCTTTTTCCAACTTAGACAAAATCACTGATTTCTGTGCCTCAATGTCATCTTCAATCAAAGCTTTGTGAGAAACTACAACGTTTTTGTAAATTTCGTTGATCTTCACAATTTTGAAATCCATGTTCTTACCTACATACTGATCGTAGTCACGAACAGGTTTGGTATCGATTTGAGAGCCAGGAAGGAACGTATCGAAACTGAATACATCCACAACCAAACCACCTTTTGTTCTTGAACGCACATAACCTGTAACGATGGTATCGTTGTTGTGTGCTTCCACGATTTTTTCCCAAGCCGTTTCTTGCAATGCTTTCTTGCGACTCAAGATCAACTGCCCCATTTTGTCTTCAGCGATGTCTACGAATACTTCTACCTCATCACCCAAAGCCAAATTTGGTACATCACGGAATTCGGTACGTGGTACCAATCCGTCACTCTTGAATCCGATGTTTACTACAACATCCTTTTCATTCATACCTACAACAACGCCTTTAACCACTTGCTTTTCAACAACTGGTTGGAATGTGGAATTGTAAGCATCTTCTAAGCGCTTGCGCTCATCATTCGAGTAAGACTCGAATCCAGCCTCGTCAGCACCCCAGTCGAAATCGTCATGAGATGATGTAGCGGCGGTCTTGGTGTTTTTTGCCTTAGAAACTTCTACGGTTTCTTCTACGGCTTGTTCGTTTTTTTCGTTTGTCAAGAAATAGTTCCTCCTTTGATCGGGCGGCAAAATTAAATAATAATTCTTGATATTTTATACAAAACTGTTGTTTTTGGAATAAATGCCAACAAAATCAACAAACTACCCCATTTTTTTTTTTTTTTTCAAAACAGAAAAACAAAAATTCTTGTAGGTTTGCCATTAGGTATGGCAAAACAAGGTTCAACTCCAAATCCCACTTCAACCAAGGAAAATACACCCACGATTTCCGTTCTTCAATTCAATGAATTTCAAACAGCACTGCGAAATTCATTCGAAAGCACAGAATTTTCAGCACATCCACCACTGTTAATCCATACTGGCAATGCCCCAAAACCTTCAGAATATCAGATTGCAGGCGAGGGATTGGCAAGTTCAAACAAGCAGGCATTCTGTGTTGGCAAACCCAGCGGCAAAAACCAAATCCTATCACAAAGTTTATTGGGCATCGATTCAAAAGACGTCCAATGTAAATGGATCCTGTTGGGATCTGCAGCCATCGAAGCCCTCAAGGCAACCAAAGAGATACCAAACACCCTTTTCGAGCTTTACTATCAACTCGAAAAAACCACCCTTTCATATAATATCTATGAATTAAGTAACGCGGCCACTCCAGATAGCTTCAAATCCACTTTTTCTACTTGGCAGTCGGCTTGGGTCAACTATTACTTAAAAGCCAATAAAAACATACATCGTTGGGCCTTCATGATCATCTCGTTGATCGCAGTCATTTTCATGACCCAAATGAGTAAAACGGCCTCCGTATCAGGGGATGAATTCACTCAATACACCTATTCAAAGTTGATTGCCAACTATTATTTGGAACCCCTGGGTATGGGAATACCCGTTGATACAAATGAGTTGAAAGGACAGAGAATGCCCACGTTGGCCAAGGCACTTCCCGAAATGGGCAGTCAGATTGCCACCATCAAAGACCCTGATCGCGTGATGCATGTGTATGGATCCAGTTTCGATACGTTTACCACCGTTTTAGGACATTGGATGGGCGTAGAAGATTATATGGGCTTTAGACATTGGTGGAATGCCATTTTCGGATTTGCCTGCATTTTCTACATGTCATTGATAGTAAGAAGATTAACCGGAGGTAGTTGGCTTTTTGCTTGGGTCTCATTTTTGGTTATGCTCTTTATGCCAAGGTTTTTCGGAGAAGCCATGAACAATCCCAAAGACGTTCCATTTGCATTGGGTTACATCATGAGTTTGTATTATGCCATCAAAATGTTCCAAAATTGGCCCCACTTTTCTTGGAGTTCCGCTTTTGGATTGGTGCTTGGCACAGGCTTGGGAATCAGCGTCAGAATCGGTGGATTGTTAAGCATCGCCATTTTTGGCATGTATGCTGGGTTGAAGTTCATTGAGCGCACAGGATTAAAAAACTTCTTGTCTTTCAAATGGACCGGAATCGCCAAGTTGATCACCGCCATTGTAATTATGGGCTTCAGTGCGTATATCGCCGGCATCGCGCCTTGGCCTTATGGATGGGATCAGCCTTTCACAAATCCGATGGAAGCCTTGAAAGAATTCACCAACTATTCGGTTTCACTCAGGCAATTGTTCGAAGGAAAACTGTTTGATTCAGACATGTTGCCATTGTATTATTTGCGGAAATATCTTACCATCACCACCCCGCTTTCTGTGATTGCAGGATCAGCGATCTTTTTATTGCTGTTGTACCCGAACCGTAAAAAGTTCAGCAACGAAATGTTTTTGATTCTTTTCGCAGCGATATTCCCCATCGTATACATCTATATCCAAAAATCACAGGTTTATGGTGGGATTCGACAAATTCTGTTCACTCTCCCCTGTTTTGTTGCCATCGCTATGGTTGGTTTCTATTGGCTCGATCAATGGTTGACAGCCAAAAATTCCAAAATCAAGGGGCTCATTGCCACGGTAATCCTCATTGCCACAGCCGCGCCAGCCAATTTCATTTTTGCCAATCACCCCGTGAGCTATTCCTATTTTAACGAAATTCATGGTGGTACAAAAACGGCTTACGGCGAATATGAAATGGATTACTATTTGGCCAGTTTAAGACCTAGCACAGAATGGTTTTTAGAGAACGTAGCCAGAAAAAATCCAAACAAAAAGTACGAAGTGCTATCGTATGGAATGGACCATGTGAAATATTATTGTAGGAACGACAAAAACGTGCATGTGGGCTACAGCAGGTACGATGACCGAAGCACCAAAAAGTGGGATTACTGTATTTTCTACAATGCTTACTTTGACAAAGCGCGTTTAAACTCGGGCGAATTCCCTCCAAAAGGCACAGTTTATGCCCAGATGGTTGATGGGGTTCCGGCAGGCGTTGTGATTCAGAGGCCCATGGTTGAGAACAGCAACTTGCCCTACCAAAGTTCAGACCCAAATTTTGCTTTGATGATGGATTACGAAGGCATCAAGGCCATTGAGAAAGACACGGCATTTGAAAAAGGCATCGCCCTGCTCAAAGAATACCTCAAAGTAGACCCGAATCGCTCAGAAATTCATTTTTACCTGTCTACCGCTTATGCCAATTTGGGACAAATCGAAAATGCCATCGCCTCCGCTGAAAAAGCCAGAACCTTTTACCCAGAACATTCTAGAAGCTGTTTCGCCTTACATCAGTACTATGTCAACATCAAACAGTACGACAAAGCCATACAAGTGATGACCGAGTTCATCGATTCAAGACCGCGCGATGGTGAAGGTTATGTCATGAAAGCACAGGCACAACTCATGAAGGGCGATGCGATGTCGGGAATTGCCACATTGCAAGAGGCTGTTGGCGTGAATCCAATGGATTATCGCGTATACGGTTTGGGTGCACAAGCCTTCCAAATGCAAAAGGATGTGACCAATTACAACCTTTGGGTACAAGCCGCAAACATCGGCAGTGCCAGAACTCAAATGGATTTCCAAGTGGCGGTTGAGGCCATCATGACGATCTATCAAGATATCACGGGCAAGGAATTGGATACCAAAAAATACGGAATTCAGTAATCAACGCTTGTGTTTCCAGCGGCGATGACTCCACAACCAAATGTGGGGTTGGTTCATGATTTCTTTTTCGGTTTGCTGGGCAATTAAACGGGTTATTTCTCCGTCGGGCGTGGATTTGGGGTCCAAGCACAAGGGAATTGTACGCGCTTGGTAGTACCCTCTCTTCACTTTGGTGCTAGACAAATAGTACACCGGCATATCCAACTTTTTCGCAATTTTCTCAGGCCCCATCATAAATGGTGTGTCTTGATTCAAAAACTCTGTCCAATAGGCCCCTTTGCCAGAACTCGGATTTTGGTCGCCAATAAATGCGTTCACTGTAACCACATTTTTGTTGGCATCTAACACGCGAAGGGTTTGCTCCATTGGAATCGGATTGGCACCAAACTTACTTCTAATATCAAACATCCATCGATCAAATCCCGGATTCGATAACGTCTTATAAATGCATTGCACCCTCTGTTGGCAAACGATTTGCGACATCAAACAAATCCATTCCCAGTTCCCGCAGTGACTCATAACGATGATGGCACTTTTGTTTTGCTCAAACAACTCGTCATAATGATGTTGATCGATGTTCACCATGTGTGACCTCATTTCAGACTCTGTGATACACATCCCTTTGATGCTTTCCACGAACAGATCTGCAAGATGCTTATAAAAATCCTTTTCGATTTTCTTGAGTTCACTGGGCGATTTGGTTGGGAAAGAACGACTCAAATTCTCTCTCACCACGGCAACCCTGTATTTAAGTAATTTGTAAAGTATAAAGTGAATGACATTGGCAATGCCATAAAGCATCCAAAAAGGCATAGACCCGAACAATTTCAACCATGGTTTTACCAATAGGTTGAATGCTTTAGAGCCTTTGGGCGATTGGGTTCGCTTCATGGTAAGTAGCTGCATCACAGGTAATTGAATGTTTGGTTGGCCTGTAAGGTTTTCACTGTGTGATACATCAGCTGAATACAACTCTCTATATCGTCTTGATGTACGGTTTCCACGGTGGTATGCATATACTTCAAAGGCAAAGAAATCAAAGCCGATGCCACGCCCATGCCTGAATAAGCGAAAGAATCTGTATCGGTGCCAGTGCTGCGACTCACTGCATTTCTTTGGATTGCTATTTCATTTTGCTTGGCAACACCAATGATCATTTGTAGCAAGTTGTTTTGTACGGCAGGACCGTATGTCACCACTGCGCCTTTGCCACATTTGCAATCGCCTTGTTGTTTTTTATTGTACAATGGTGAGCAAGTGTCATGGGTTACATCGGTGATAATGGCCACATCGGGCTGAAGGCGGCGCGATATCATTTCAGCACCTCTCAATCCAATCTCTTCTTGCACGCTATTCACCAAATACAGGGTGAAAGGCAGGCTATCGGCGTTTTCATGCAACATGCGGGCCACTTCGGCAATCATGAATCCACCCATTCGATTGTCTAACGCCCTACCCACCAAATACTGATTGTTCAACCAAAAACAATCCGCTTCAAAAACGGCAACAGCACCCACGTGAACACCCAAAGCTTCTACTTCGGCTTTGGTACTGCACCCCAAATCAATAAATATATTCTCTTGTTTGGTTTCTGGGTTTTTGTCGGCCCGAACATGAATCGCCGGCCAACCAAATATGCCTTTTACGATATTTCCATTTTCGCAGTGAATGTTGCATCGCATCGAAGGGGCAATCTGAAAATCAGATCCACCATTTCTAATTACGTAAATGTATCCATCGTCGGAGATGTAATTCACAAACCACGAAATTTCATCGGCATGTGCTTCGAGGACTACTTTGTATGGCATTCCAGGATTGATAACACCCACGGCTGTGCCATAGGTATCAACCATGTGTTCGTGAACATAGGGTTTCAAATAATCCAACCAAATGGATTGACCAGAATGTTCAAATCCAGTTGGACTTACATTGTTGAGGTATTTTTCGAGGAAAGCGTTTGATTCATCTCTCATAATGCGAAGTTATCAATTCTGTATTATCCATCGCCAACAATTAATCTACAAATGGTAGTTGCAAAAAACCTTAAAATCCGTTGTGGGTTTTTGCGATAATCCGTAATGTCAACCACCTAGATTTCAATAAGTTTGACATAAAACAATGACATGGAATCGAACAGAGTAGTTTTCAATCAACAACAACAGCCAGAATTTTTCCAATTGGTTACCAAGCGCGTGAACGATTATTTCCAAGAAAACGGAAAGAGTAGATACGCGAATTTGGGCATGAAATTAAAATCTGTGATCATCTTATTGCTTTACTTCATCCCTCTTTGTTATTTGATTTTTGGCGATGTCACTGGTTTAGCCATGCAATATGGTTTGTGGGCGCTTGCGGGACTTGGCATGGTGGGTATTGGGCTCACGATTATGCACGATGCCAATCACGGCGCATACTCATCCAAAAAATGGATCAACAACATGATGGGTGGAACCTTGAATTTGGTGGGTGCCTACAACATCAATTGGAAAATTCAGCACAACGTTTTTCACCACACTTATACCAATATTTTGGGACAAGACGAGGACATTAGAAAAACCATCATTCGATTTACGCCAAAGCACCCGTACAAAGCGATGCACAGATTTCAATGGCTGTATACTTCACTGTTGTACATGATTTTTCCATTTGTATGGATATTGAGCAAGGATTTTGAACAATATTCCAGATACAGCAAGCAGGGGCTTTATCAGAGGATGGGCAGAAGCAACCGACAGGCTTTGATAGAAATTTGGGTCATCAAATTATTATACTGGCCTACCACTTTGTTGTTGCCCATTTATGCATCGCAATTTGGCTATGGACATACAATTGCTGGATTTTTCATGCATCATTTCATCAGTGGAATCATCTTGGCCTTGGCCACACAACCTGCGCATGTTGGGGAAGACATGGAGTATTTTGCGAGTACAGACAACAATGGCAACATGGAAAACAGTTGGGCCATTCATCAAATCAAAACAACGGCCAATTTCGCGGAGAAGAGCCCATTGATCACTTGGTGTTTTGGGGGGTTGAACTACCAAATTGAACATCACCTTTTCCCCACCGTTTGTCATGTGCATTACCCTGAAATTTCTAAGATTGTACGGGCGACATGCTCAGAATTCAACCTGCCTTATAAATCACATCGCACATTCTTTGATGCATTGGTGAGCCATTACGGACAGTTGCGGAGATTGGGATTCAAGGCAGCTTAGCACTCAATCATTTCGTAAAGCGTTCTTGGAATTAATCGATTGTAAAAGAAACCCAATATTGGTAAAGCTGGAGCATAAAAAAAGCCCCTCGTATGAAACGAGAGGCTTTTGGTGGGAGTTGAGGGATTCGAACCCCCGACCCTCTGCTTGTAAGGCAGATGCTCTGAACCAACTGAGCTAAACTCCCTTTTTGTTCGTGCTGAACCGGACTGCAAAATTAGGGCAATTATTGATGATTGCAAACAATTCATAAAAATAAATCATCTTTTTTTACGCATCTCCCGCCCCGAAAATCGTATCACATTGAATTTCAAAACAACAGCCAAAATCAACACCCAACCGAAAATCCAAAAAAATATGCCCATACCTAAATACTTGGGCTCATATTTCAAATTCACATTGGATTGTGCCTTCATCTTCATCCCGCAATTTTTATAATTATACCAGCCCCCTCCCATTGAATCGTTCTGTTTAACCCAATGCTTGTGGGGAGTTTGCATAACCACAATGTCTGTCACAGCAGTATCATATTTCAACCCCCGTATCTGAATTTGCTCCCCGTTCACTTCTACCTGTTTGCACGACAAAACACCCCCTTTCACCACAAGTCCTTTCGCGTTCAAAGCGATGATAGATCCTTCTTGCGCATCTCCTTCAACCCCATTGTTCTCACCGCTTTTGAATCGATACGGATTGTACCCATCACTGGCCCAAATCTTTAAATAAATGCCTTGATTTTGGTTCATGAATGGAATTTGCTGATTCCAATGTTGTTGGGTATCCACGGGCAATCGCCATGGCAATCCCAAGGTTGTACGATTTTCTCTATCTACGCAATCATCCAACACCGCATTTACCTCATGTGCGGGTATTTGCGCAAACACCGTATTGAAACGATTTTGATGTGCATACCACCCCATTTCAAGCACCATTGAAACCGCTAATGCCCAACTCATCCAAGGTTTTGATTCAGACTGACCCTTTATCAATATAAATATCGAATACAGCCAAAAAAACATCGCAAAGCCCCGATACATCGACGGAAATCGAAACAACTGCAACAGAGGCAACCGCGAAACAACGCCACCATGTATCGCACCCGCAGCACCCACAGAAATGAATAAGAAAAGGCCGCCCAACAGAAAGTAAACAACAAATGGAGTCTGCATTGAATTGGCTTTCGACCAAAGTCGTGAAATCAAGTAATAACAAACCATCAACACTGGTATCAAGCCCCAATGCAAATTGATCAAACTCACATCGGCACCCAACGAATTGGCAAAATCGATATCGGCAGGTTGAAAAAACATCGTTTTCCAAGCACCCCAGGGCCATTCACCAAATTGAAATTCACTGAGAGATAAGGATTGTGAGCGCGTAATCAAAGACTGCAGATCCCAAAGTCCCAAGATTGCATTGGCCGATATCATTGAAAAAACTGCGAAGGCCGCACCCAAATGTTTAAGCAGCTTCCAAATTTGGCTTGTCCCGATGGCCGATCTGTGGTTATATAATTCCAGCAGGATCAAGAAAGCCATCACGTACAATGTAATGGCCGTTATTCCCAGATATCCCCCAGTAAATTGACAGTGTGCCACCACCGCCAATCCCAAAATGTTGTTTGGTGTATATGTGTTATTGAATGAATTGGCTATCAATCGTTGAACAAAGAATATCATCCACGGAAACCAAGCCATTCCAACCACCCAGCCCAGGTGTTGTGCGTTTCCGATAAAAAACCCATTGAACGCATAGAGGATTCCGCCCGCCGCGCAGATTTGCCAAACAAGTCCTCGCTGCTGCAACAACAAATACATACCCAATGCCGCGATGTAAAGGTGAATGGCATATTCCAACAACAGCGTTTGCAAATTATAGGTCCCCAGAAAACCCAGCAACCAACTGATTTCATACCAAGTCCCTGGATCGCCATGTTGGGGAAAACCGCCTGTTGTATAAGGATTCCACAATGGCCAATGTCCACCCTTCAATTGCTCAGTGATAAAAAACTTCCAAGGAAGATAAATTTCAGAGGCATCCCACTGCATCGCCGCTCGCTGCTGAAACCCCGGCCAAAGCAGCCATAGTATCACCAAAGCAAACAGCAACGAACAGCCCAGTATTTGAATCACACGGGGCGATACGAATGAATTGAATGAAGTGGCTCGTGTGCCGATCTTGCGCATGGGTTTGATAAAAAATCAAATTTACATTTTATCAAACAATTGCACCGCAATCGTGTTCCTTTCTTTCACACCCCACTATTTTTGCAGCAATGAAACTCATCGAGGATTTAAATTGGCGTTATGCCACAAAAAAATATAGCAACCAAACGGTATCAGACGAGAACGTAGCGCTCATTTTAGAGAGCATCCGTTTAACCGCCACATCTCTGGGACTGCAACCTTTCAAAATTTTCCAAATCGATCAGCCAGAGCTCAGAATGCAGTTGAAATCGGCAGCCTACAACCAATCTCAACTGGTGGATGCATCACATGTGCTTGTTTTTGCCGTTTGGACCCAAGTCACAGAAGAGATGATCGACGATTACCTCAACCTCATTGCCAATACTCGCGGAACATCATTGGACACATTGCAAGGATTCAAAAAAAGTATCAGTGGATTCATTGGCAACAAAAATCAATCTGATATCATCAAATGGGCTAGCAATCAAGCCTACATCGCATTGGGCAAAGCCATGACCATGGCAGCCACTTTGAGAGTAGATTCTACGCCCATGGAAGGGTTTGACCCAGCCAAGGTAAATGAGATTTTGGACCTACCAACTAAAAATTTACATGCCGCGGTGATACTTACTTTGGGCTATCGGGATGCCGAAATCGACCCATTGGCTAACGCCCAGAAAGTGAGAAGGCCCATTCACCAAATATTTGAGAAGATTTAACTTCATACCCAAATTGCGATTTTAATACATAGTATATTTGCATTATACGATTAACATCAACCCATGGCAGTAAGAGGAAAATTCGAAAGCAAAATCACGTCAATCGCTGACGGCCTGAAATCCCTAGGTCACCCAGGTAGAATTTTGATTTTGCAACATCTTATGTCGCATGGTGAATGCAGTTGTCAAGACATAGTTGACCAGTTGCCTTATAGTCAAAGTACCGTTTCAGGTCATTTACAAAAACTCAAAGACGGCAAATTGATCAAAATGAAGTCGATCAGAACCTCAAGTGTTTACAGCATCGACATGGAAGCCATTGAACAATTGCACAAGGATTTTGGGGATTTATTCAACCTCACCAACGAGAAAAAACAACTGTCGTTGTTCTAATTCTCAATCAAAAATCTGGGAAACAAATCCCGTTAACAATTTGGGCTCAACCCAAGTACTTTTGGGGGGCATGGTGAGATTTTGATCGGCAACATCTTCCACTTGGTGAAATGAATTTGCGGCCAACACAAACACACAATCACATGCGCCGTTTTTCACCATGTCTTGCATTTCTTGACATGGAATATCGCCCCGAACGAAGGAAATCCGCTCATCGGTACTGGTGTTCTGAATGTTGAGCAACTGCTTAAATATGCCCGATTCCACCCTACTTACTTCCAGCTTTTCCACTGCATTCATGGTTGATGCAATTTTGCCCAATTGAAACAGGAATGAATGCTCTTTGGCAATGACCAAGGCTTCGTTGGCACCCACTTTACAGTCGTTCAATGACGCTATGGTCTCAAACGGGATTTGGTTTTCTGTGAAATAGGCAGCAAAATCCACATTTCCAACGCCCTTGATGATGCGATGGAACGATTTAATGAGCAAATCATCTTGATCCATCACCAACGACATCAATCCATGTTGTTTGGATTTCCCAGAATTGAGCAGATATTCACTCACTGCGGCAACCCTATGATGTCCATCGGCGATATACAATGAATCAAATTCATTAAACGCAGCAATCACCAATCCTACCTCCTGAACACTCAATGGCCATATCTTGTGTTCAAATCCCAGCACATCCACAGTAGTTATCAGTGGCTCCTCGTTTTTTGATTGATGCAATATCTCCAAAACGGAAGTTGGCATTTTTTGCGCCAACAAAACAGGCTCAGAGATGGAATTGAGCGCAGCGATGTGCTTTACCAAGCGAGAGGCCTTGCTTTCTAGCACATTTTCGTGCTTTTTAACAGACCCATCCATGCATTGGTGGGCATCTACAGCCAATATGAGTCCTCTTAATGGCTTCACACCCGGCTGAACTTGCTCGTACAAAAACATCACATTTTCCACTCTTTCCAGTGAGTGGGTTGCGATCAATCGATTCAAATGACTTTGACTGGCTTGATAAAACGCATCCGTTCCTTGTTCGATTTGAGCATCAAGGTACTGGGGCTTTACAACTCTAATATAACTGTCTTCATCGGTTTTTGCCAATGATTCCAATTCGGCTTGCGGTCGTTTACCCGAGCCATACGTAGGTATGCTCTGTTGTTTATCCTTCACCGGAATGAGGGCAGAAAACGTACAAACCTTCAGTTGAGACACAAAAATTTATTTAAAAAACCCTGAAATCTTTTCCGCCAATTCAATCCCTACTCTCTCTTGGGCTTCTTTGGTACTCGCACCGATGTGAGGCGATAAGCTGCAATTTGATTGCGACAACATGAGGTCGTTGGTAGGCGGTTCGTTTTCGAACACATCCACACCCGCACAAGATATTTGTCCGCTTTGCAAAGCCGCGGCCAATGCCTGTTCGTTTACAACACCCCCTCTGGCACAATTAATCAACACCGATCCTTGTTTCATTTTACTGATTTCAGCTGCGCCAATGACTTCAGCGCTTCCGGGAGTGTGAACGGTGATGCAATCAGATTGAGACAATACCGTTTCCAATGTTTGTCCTTTGATTGTTACCTGGAAATTGTTTGACTGATAGGCTTTGTTCAGAGCGATTACGAGATCGAATTCTCTTTGCTTGTAATCATAAACCAACACTTCCATACCCAATCCAATCGCCATTTTTGCCACTTCCTGACCGATTCTTCCAAACCCAATGATTCCGATCTTCTTACCCATCAGTTCAAAACCTTCAGAGTAAATTTTCTTCATTTCTTTGAACCCATCGATGCCATTTTGGGGCATTTCACGATTGGCTTTATGGAGAAATCTCGACAATGAGAACAAGTGAGCAAATACCAATTCGGCTACGGAGCGTGAGCTCGCGTTGGGCGTATTCACTACTGGGATATTTTTCTCACCGGCCGCTTTCATGTCGATGTTATCCAAACCAACACCCGCCCTTGCGATCAATTTCAAATTGGATGCATTGATGACTTCGGCGTTCACTTTCGTGGCACTTCTCACAATCAAAACATCAAAATCACCAATTTGCGAAGACAAATCGGCTTGTGCAATTTTATCGGTAATTACCGTGAAACCTGCTGATTCTAGAATCAACTTTCCTGCGGCGTCGATACCGTCATTGGCTAAAACTCTCATGACGCAAAGTTCTCCATGACATTTACCAAAGCCTGCACACTCTCAATGGGCAATGCATTGTAGAGGGAAGCGCGATATCCACCCACCGAGCGGTGTCCTTTCAAGCCAGACAAATTGGCTTCTTTACACGCCAAGTTGAATGCTTCTTCCAAATGCAAATGTTCATCTTCGAACACAAAGCACACATTCATTTGCGAGCGATCTTCGATGGCGGCCGTTCCTTTGAAGTATGGGCTATTGTCGATGGCGTTATACAACAAATCCGCTTTGGCAGTATTTCTTACAGCCATTGCTTCAACACCACCCACTTCTTTCACCCATTCCAAGTTGTATTTTGAAACCAAAATTGGGAATACAGGGGGTGTATTGTACATACTGTCGTTTTCGGCATGTATGCTATATTTCATCATGGTGGGGATATGTCGATCCGCCACTTTTTGATACATATCTTTTCTGATGATCACCAAGGTTACACCGGCAGGACCCATGTTTTTCTGTGCGCCCGCATAAATCATGGCGAACTTAGAAACATCCACAGGCTTGGAGAAAATATCTGAACTCATATCACAAATCAATGGTACATCGCCACAGTTTGGATAAGATTTCATCTGGGTACCAAAGATGGTATTGTTGCTGGTGCAGTGAAAATAGTCTGCATCGGCGGGTACTGTATAATCCTTTGGGACGAAGGAGAAATTGGCTGCTTTACTAGATGCCAACACTTCGGTATTTCCATAACCTTGTGCCTCAATGATCGCGCGGCTTGCCCATGTTCCTGTTTGGGTATAGGTGGCTTTGGTTTTGAGGAAATTCATGGGAATTTGAAAAAACTGAGTGCTTGCGCCGCCTTGCAAAAACAAGACATCGTAATTTTCTGGCACATTCAGCAACTCTCTAACGAGCGTTACCGTATCAGCCATTACTTTTTCAAACTCTTTTCCGCGGTGGGAAACTTCCAAAATACTCAAGCCGGTACCGGCGAAATTTTTGATGTCCTGAATGCTCTTTTCGAAAGCACTCTCCGCCAAAATGGATGGACCGGCAGAGAAATTATGAATCTTTGACATGGTTGCCTAAACAGTTACAATTTTACGCGTATAATTGCGGGTAAACAAGCACTTCGCCATGATAAACATCAAAGGTTTTACAGTTTTTATCCTCCTCTTTGTGAGTGGCAGCTCTTATGCCCAATACGATGGCATTGATGGACGAACTGAAAGTCCTAGTAGCCAACCACAAAGCAAGAAGAATCGAAACGCCAATACAGACACATTGATTGATGATTACGAAACCCGGCCAAGCATTACAGACAACATATCATTGTATAAAGGATTGGAGTTCATGACCAATGGAAACCAAAACTTGTTGTATTTGCTATTTGACCCTCAAGTGGCGGCCAATTTCAACGATCGATTGTTGTTGGGCGGCGGTGTGCATTTGGGATTGAACGATTTCTCTGGTACTGCAGGTGTTTTCGGATTTTCCAGATTGATGATAAACCAGATATTTTTTCAAGCCGAATACAGAAAAATCAACATTTTGAACGCCGAAACAGGCAGCAGAGATTGGGTTTCTTCACCCGTTATCATGGTTGGATATTGCTACGGGGCTGAAATGAGTACGTGGACATCCATTGGGTTTTCAACCAACGGCACGTACAGCAGAAACATGCCATTTGGCGCGTTTGTCTTCAAATTCGGGATTCAGTTTTAACCCAA
>JAIYBO010000250.1 GCA_027488495.1 Bacteroidota bacterium
CGAATAATAACACACTCATGGCAACACCACGAGTAATGGGCTGCATTCCATAAACAGAGTATATCAGCAACGCCATCACCACTCCAGACGCCAACCACACACCACCCGTAGCGAGCGCAGCGCCCTCTATACCCATGATGGGAATCAAATATTGATTCAGCAACACCCCTACAATTATGGACACACCGTTGATCAGCAACGACAAATAATATCGCTTCGAAAAAATGAGCATCGCGGCCGAATTCCCTTGCAGCAGAACACACAACTTGCCCAAGCCCAAGTAAAATACCGCCCATTTTCCTGCCTCATACAAATGTCCGTTCGGCATCAAATCAAACAACAAATCAATATTCACCCAAACCAACAACAACGCCAACGCCCCCAACACAAATTGATTGAGGCTGGTTTTCTGATACAACCTTTCGATTTCCTTTTGATCCCCATTGTGAATGGCTTCAGACAATTTGGGGTTGGCAATTTGCAAAATACTTCGCGTGGGGATTTCTATCAAAACTGCGATGTTTACCGCAATCCTATAAATCCCGGTTTGCGAACTGCCCTTCATGGAACTAACCATCAAGAAATCCATCCTCTGCAGCACAAGCATCGCCGCGTAGGTTAAAAACAAATAACCAGTGTAACGATAAAACTCTGGCTTCAATCCCTCCTGGCTGTTAACAAAGGCCATATCCGGCTTAAACGAGAGCTTCGTATTTTTCACAACAAACCAAAAATTCAATACCATCACCACCGCGTATACCGCAGAGATGCTGTGCATGGTTTGACCAAAATCCACCGTACCGATATAATATAGCCAGCCCAACAATCCCAAAAGAATGCGCACCACATTCTCCCTCAGAAATGAAGCAAATATGATTTTCCCCAACGATGCAGAGAAAATCTCAAACACCGTATTGAAAACAAAGAAAAATACGAAGGGTATCAACCAATGATAATAAGGCAAAAAATCACCAGAATTCTCACCCAAATAAGCAACCACCCAAGATTGTCCAACAAGTAAAAGCAAAGCAACAAATAAAAAACCGATGGTTGGAATCAATAACAACCAAAACCCAATTCCATTGTGTCCGGAATCGTTCTTAAACCGCGGAAAAAATTTCCAAATAGAATAGCCCGTTCCCAACTGAGCCACACCTGCCAGCAGCGCACCCATCTCAATGAACAAGCCAATCACCCCATTTTCACTGGTGGTATAAACCAATGGAAACAAATAAAATGTGGTAAACAATCCCACCAAACTCCCACTGTAATTTACAATGGAAGCCCAAAAACTGTTCTTGGCGATGAGTCCCGACATATTTGCAAAGGTAATATTGCCGTCATTACTTTCTGTTTTTATCAAAAATCAAACAACCAACAATTGGAAATCACTAGAAAAAGGCCTTAATTCGCTTATTAACAAAAAAAACCTAACGAAATCATATGAAAAAATTACTCCTTTTAGCTGTTGTTGCTGCAAGTTTTGCAGGAATAATGCAGAGCTGTAAGCCTGATTCACCAGACGGTGGTGGCTCAAACGCTTCTTTGACAGTAACCAACAAGCAACGTTCTTTCGTTGTTTATCACACTGCTACTTGGTGTGGACCCTGCGGTCTTTACGCCATGCCTGAATTCAAGAAATTGGTTACCTCTGCAAACAGCGATAACATCGTTGCTGTAGATTACCACTCTTCAAATTCTTCTAAATTGGTTCCTTTGTGGATGAAGCCAAACAATGATACATTGTTCATCGCACCTTTCGCTTTCGAAATGTTGACCACCGTGTCTAACATCAACGCTCAAGGTTCTTATTCTATCCCTACTTTCTGGTTGAACAACTCTTTGTTGGGAACCAGTTCAGTAAAATCTACAGACATCGAAGCGGCTTCGGCTAGCGCCAACCAAGTTGCAACCGAAGTAGGTGTAGCTGCAAGCGCTACTGCTAGCGGTCAAACTTTGAACATCAAATACAAGTTGAAAGCTTTCGCTCCTGAAGCAGGTGACTACTACGTTTCTGTATTCGTTGCTGAAAAGAAAGTAAATGCTACGCAAACCGTTACCGGTGCTGGTGAAGTAGCTATGGACCACGAACACGTGATCCGTGCTTCTGCTCAGTCTGATGCTTCTGGTAAGCCAGTTGCCTTCTCTACTTCTGCCATCATGAGCAGCCCTGCTGCCAACGCCGAAGTTGAAAAGTCATTGTCTTGGACTTACAGCGCTATCCCTCAAGCCGTTAAAGACAAATATTCTGCCGTTGGCTTGCCATGGTGGAGCTGGAACCCAGCCAACACTGGTGTTGTAGTTGCTGTTTGGAGAAAAGTTACCGACAACCCAACCAAGCCTTGGTTCTTGATCAATGCTGCTTGGGCCGACGTGAAATAATCTTTATCACAGATAAACCCATAAAAAAGAGGGGGCTGCAATGCAGCCCCCTCTTTTTTATTTGCCAGTCTATCAATCAAACCCAGCAAACATTCCAGGGCATTATTGACCCTTGAAATCAGGCTTTCTCTTCTCCACAAATGCCGCCATACCCTCCTTCTGATCTTCAGTGGCAAACAACATATAAAAATTCTTCCGCTCAAAAAACAAACCCTCCTGCAAATGCGTATCGAAAGCCTTCAACACACTCTCCTTCGCCATTTGCACCGCGATGGGTGACTTACCCGCAATCTCGCTCGCCAATTTAATGGCCTCGTCCAAATACAATTCTACAGGAACAATCTTGTTCACCAAGCCCGCTGCCTTCGCTTCCTCTGCACTGATAAATTTACCGGTCAATACCATCTCCATCGCCCTCACCTTTCCAACGGCACGCGTTAAACGCTGCGTTCCACCTGCGCCAGGCATAACGCCAATGTTGATCTCGGGCTGACCGAATTGCGCCGTTTCACTGGCCACAATCATATCACACAGCATACACAACTCGCAACCACCACCCAAAGCAAATCCCGACACCGCAGCGATGATGGGCTTCTTCGTTTTCCGAATGCTATCCCAAGTGCTAAATTGATCGATTTTTAACATATCAATGGCCGTTCTACCCGCCATTTGCTTGATATCCGCCCCCGCTGCAAACGCCCGCTCATTCCCAGTAATCACAATCGCCCGCACCGCGTCGTCCGCATCCAACGCCAACAAAGCATCCCGAATTTCACCCATCAACTGCAGGTTTAACGCGTTCAATTCCTTGGGCCGATTCAACTGAATCTTCGCTACAAAAGGCGCCACTTGGGCATCTACCAAAATAAATTCATACGACATAAGTGCGAAGTTACAATTTTCTCACAGATCCTCACGGGGCGATTCTTCCACGGAGCGATTCACAAACTATACTATTCCTTTAGGATACCATTCATTCAAGATACTCTTCCAAAACAGAGCGATTGAATCGCTACTCCATGTGCGGCAATAACCACCTTCGATACATCCACATCAAACCATGCGCAATCCCCAAGCCCAACATCGCACCAAAAAACACATCGCCCACATAATGCACCCCCAAATAAACCCTCGAATACGCAATCGCCGTCGCCAAATACATCAAAGACAATCGCCATTTCCTACCCAACCCCAACAACATCATCGCAGTAGAAAAAACAGCAAACGAATTGGCAGAATGACTGCTTACAAAACCGAACTTGCTACCGGGAGGACCGTCGGGCAAACGCGGATTCAGCGAAGTTTCCCAAGCCGGCCTAACCCTAGCAAACATTGGCTTGCAAATTTTCGAACTGATGCTATCCGCCAAACCAAACGAGGCAACCGTTAACAACGCCGGCACCCAAAATCGCTTCCCAAACTGTTTCACAAACAAACCCAAGAAAACCAAATACAGCGGCAAAAACGCCCATTTACTGCTCAAAAATATCATCATGGGATCCAACCCAGGCATAGCCCATCGCTGGTTGATCAACACAAACAAATCCCTATCAAAAACATCGAGTACAAACAACATAAAACGAAGTTACCCTTTTTGAGAAATCACAACAATTCTTGGCGATGTTTTGGGATCAAAATCCCCCAACCCATAGTCGCCATACACACCCATCAGCTTCAATCCCGCCTTTTCGTGCAACCCCACCAAAGTAGCCTTGGAAAAAATCCTCACCCTTTCCTGAAATTCATGCACATCAGCGCCATCCAAGACCTCAATGTCTTTCACAATGTGCGAACCACTCAAATGTTTCTTGGTTTTGAACCGATACCCACCGCGCTCCAAACTGGCCTCCTGCGGCAAATCCGCCAACACCAGCTCGGCATTCAAATAATCCTGCACCACGTAACCGCCATCAAAACAAGCTGCAGCCATGTTCTCCAACACCCGCTCATCCTCCGCCGGATCATCGAAATAGCCAAAACTCGTAAACAAATTGAATATCGCCTGAAAATTGGCTTGTGGAAACTGCTCCCGCATATCGTGAACTTGAAAATCAACACCCTTCACACCCAACGATTGAGCCGCCAAAATGCTGTTGCCACTCAAATCCATCCCCCACACACTCAATCCGTGCGAAGCCAAATGCGCGCTATGCCTACCTTTGCCACAGGCAATGTCTGCCACCCGCATACCCGAACGCAATGCCAAACGCTGTAACAATGTATCCACAAATGCCGCCGCCTCCGCCTCATTTCGATGCTGATACAACGTGTGATAATAAACCGTGTCAAACCAAGACTCAAACCATTTCATCACAATTTTATATATTTTTCAAAGGTAGTGTAACTTTTGGCATCCCTTTTACGTATTACCCAACAACTGCATGACGGTATCGGAATATAATAAATGCGTGGATCTCCACAGCAGTGCAATTTTCCGATTCGCACTCAAACAAATGCGCAACCCCGACGATGCAAAAGAAATAGTACAAATCAGCTTTGAAAAACTTTGGATGAAACATACTTCGGTCGATATCAACACCGCCAAGAGCTACCTCTTCACCACCGCTTATCATAGCATGGTCGATTTTTGGCGTACCGAAAAACCCACTTCAGACATACAGCATTTAGACTACAAACAACACCCCGCAGCGCAAGCCACCGAATTCACCGGCGCCATGGAAATCATTGAAAAAGCCCTAAACGCCATCGCTCCGATACAAAAAACCGTGATACTTCTGCGCGATTACGAAGGCCATTCATACCAAGAAATTGGCGAAATCACAGGCCTCAACGAAGCCCAGGTAAAAATCAACATCTTTCGCGGCCGAAAAGCACTGAAAGACATCATAGGCAACCCCAACCACCTCATTTGATCACACCCATGGAACATTTCAAGATCACTGAAGAACAAGAATGGCAACTTTTTGAATTGCTGGAAGGGAATCTCACCCCCCAAGATGCCCAGCAGTTGCAACAAGAAATTGAGCGCAATCCCGCGTTAAAAGCCCATTACATAGAATTTCAAGCCACCTATCTGCAACCCAGTCCTGTAGAATACCCCAACGCCAACTCGCTCAAGAAATCGAACAAAAACAAACAGGTATACTTCTACTTTTCGCTATCTGCCGCCGCCGCAATCGCGCTGTTGTGGGTTTCAAACTTCCTCATGCCTGCAACAAAATCACAAGGCCCAGCATCGGAACAAACAGCAAACATCGCAAAGAATTCACCCCAAGAAAATCTCGAATTTACCCCAACAATTGGGTACAGTATCCCTGTCGTCAAAAGCACATCGCGTGACAAACACAGCAATCAATCTGCGAGCTCATCAACTTCACAAGCATTCAACGCCGCTCATTCAGCGGATCAAAACAACACCCAGCAGCGCATTGAATCTACCACAATCAACAACACCCAAATACATTCGCTCATTGTTGCCACCGAACAAAACAGGTCAACGCCCAACGTGAACGACACCGCGGTTAGAAGGAACAAAATCCGCACAACGCCAGAATCTCAATTGGCAAACAACGCAGCTATTACAACACCCAAATTACCCAGTCAAAAAAACAAAAGAGCATTGATACAGTCTTTTTATCGCGATGCAAGGGCCATGGTTGAAAACGGCCACGTCCCACACATCAAGGTGAAAGCAGTGAACAAAGACAAAGATTGGATGCCCGAATTCCAAGTTGGACTCACCCTCGAAAACAACGTAATATTGACCTCATTTAACCCATAACAACCCCAAATACCCTTTAAACCATGATACAAAAAACCATCATCACAACCCTGTTGGCCCTTTTGAGCGGTGCGCCCTTTTTGAAAGCCCAAACCATCGATACCACCTCGGCAGATACCCTAATTTCTATTACCGATAGTCTTGTTTGGGAATTGGCTAAAGTGATCAAGACAGAATTAAAAGAAAAAAATTCACCCCTCGCTATTCTGATGGATTCAGAATCCATGATGGTCATTGAGAAAGACACCTATCGCATGGTTAAGCGCAAACGCAAGCTCAAAGCCACCATCGAAGAAACCAAACAGTATTGGGGCTACAACTCGCAGATCATTGATGAGGCCAGCATGAAAACCATACCAACATCGATCGGCGATCAATCCAACTACTTGCCCGAACTCAACAACGCCAAAAGCGTACACTGGGGAATAGAACAACAGTGGGGATTCAACCTCATCCGTGGCAAAGTGCGTGTATTTACCGGCATTCGATACGATATTCACAACTACCGCTTTCAAAATAATTACATCCGCCTCACCCAAGACCAGCCCGAATTTACGGCTACAGATATCGACGGTGGGCCCTTTAAACCCAGTTCCGTTGACAAATCCAAAGTGGTTGTCAACTACATCGGAATACCTGTTTCTCTGGGATTCCAAGACAAACCAGGCGACAATTCAAAATTCAGCGCCAAAATAGGTGTGCATGCAGGATATAGGGTTAGAACCCATACCAAGATTAAGCAATCTGGTGGTAACGTTGAAAAACAATTCGATGATTTCAACATGAACGATTTTTACCTATCGCCCTTTGTAAACGTGAACTATGGCGATATGGGACTGTACATGCGCTACCCATTAACCAACTTGTTCAAGGACGGACAAGGCGCAAACACCCAATCCGTTCAATTTGGCATCACCCTAAAAATGAGTTGATCTATAAAACATCCCGCAGCAAATGAGTCTGCCGGATCATAAACACATTCCACATAGGCTATTTATGTTGGTTTAACCGATGAAGGCCCCGTCTACGACGGGGCTTTTTTCGTTCTCAACCCCACTTTTCGTATCTTTGCATACAGAAAAATCACCATGAGCAACCGTCAGTGGACCCCCATCAAAACCTATTCAGACATTTTGTTTGAACTACATGGCAACATCGCCAAAGTCAGCATCAATAGACCCGAAGTATACAACGCCTTCCGCCCACAAACCATTATGGACATGCTGGATGCGTTTGATATCTGCAGAGAACGCGCCGATATTGGTGTGGTGATTCTCACCGGCGTGGGCGATAAAGCCTTTTGCTCAGGCGGAGATCAAAATGTAAAAGGCGTAGGAGGTTACGTAGACGACAATGGTGTACCCCGCCTCAACGTATTGGATTTACACAAAAAAATCCGCTCACTACCAAAACCCGTAGTGGCCATGGTGAATGGTTACGCCATCGGTGGCGGACACGTACTCCACGTAGTTTGTGACCTCACCATCGCTGCAGAACATGCCAAATTCGGCCAAACCGGCCCCAAAGTAGGTAGTTTCGACGGTGGATTCGGCAGCAGTTATTTGGCCCGACACGTAGGTCAGAAAAAAGCCCGCGAAATCTGGTTCCTTTGCCGCCAATACACCGCAGAAGAATCGGAAAGAATGGGAATGGTAAACAAAGTGGTACCACTCGAAATGCTAGAAGATGAAACCATCGACTGGTGCAACACCATGCTGGAACGCTCACCCATGGCTCTCAGAATGCTCAAACGCGCCTTCAACGCAGAACTCGATGGTCAGCATGGCCTCATGGAACTCGCCGGGGATGCCACACTGCTTTACTACCTCACAGAAGAGGCCCAAGAAGGCAAACACGCCTTCCTCGAAAAACGCAAACCCGATTTCCAACAGTTCCCCAAATTCCCTTAATACCATAGAAAAATCGTACCTTTGCAGTAGCAGAACCAACCCATATTCAGATGAAAATAAAAGTAGCCAACCCCGTAGTAGAACTAGATGGCGATGAAATGACCCGTATCATTTGGCATTTTATCAAAGACAAATTGATCCTTCCTTACATCGATGTAGATATCAAATACTTCGATTTGGGCATGGAACACCGCGATGCCACCAACGATCAAGTAACCATCGATGCAGCAGAAGCCATCAAACAATACAACGTAGGTATCAAATGCGCTACCATCACTCCAGATGAAGCCCGTGTGGAAGAATTTGGTTTGAAGCAAATGTGGAAGAGCCCCAACGGAACCATCCGTAACATCCTCGATGGCACCGTTTTCCGCGAACCCATCGTTTGTAAAAATGTACCTCGCCTGGTCCCCAACTGGACAGCCCCCATCTGTATCGGCCGTCACGCATTTGGCGACCAATACCGGGCAACCGATTTCGTAACCAAAGGCAATGGCAAATTGACCATCAAATTTGAAGGCGAAGACGGACAAGTGATTCAACACGAAGTATACAATTTCAAAGGCGATGGCGTTGCTTTGGCGATGTACAACACCGATGAGAGCATCAAAGGATTTGCCCGCGCTTGTTTCAACCAAGCAATCGCAAAAGGCTGGCCCCTGTACTTGAGCACGAAAAACACCATCCTTAAGAAATACGATGGCCGTTTCAAAGACATTTTCGAAGACATCTACCAAGCCGAATTCAAAGCCACCATGGATGCCGCCGGAATCACTTACGAGCACCGTTTGATCGACGATATGGTTGCCTCTGCATTGAAGTGGAACGGAAACTTCGTTTGGGCTTGTAAAAACTACGATGGCGACGTTCAGTCTGATACCGTAGCTCAAGGTTTTGGATCTTTGGGATTGATGACCAGCGTTTTGGTTACTCCAGATGGAAAAACCATGGAAGCAGAAGCCGCACACGGAACGGTTACCCGTCACTTCCGCCAACACCAAAAAGGCCAAAAAACTTCAACCAACCCCATCGCGAGCATTTTCGCTTGGACCCGCGGATTGGAGCACAGAGGTCGCCTCGATGGCAACGAAGCCTTGATCAATTTCTGCCAAACCCTCGAGCAAGTTTGTATCGACGTGGTTGAGAGCGGTAAAATGACCAAAGATTTGGCGGTTTGTATCTACGGCAACAAAGTGTCTGAAGACCAATACTTGTACACCGAGGATTTCTTGGAAGCATTGAACAGCGAACTAAAAGCGCGTTTGGCTTAAGCCAGATGCAACAGGGGAAACAGTCTCGGCAGGGCCGGGGCTGTCAACCAGATTACCAGTATATAGGAGCTAGCTCCAACAGAAGGGCCTCGTCATAGACGAGGCCCTTCTTGTTTTATTCATCCAATAAAACTTATTTCATCGCATCAAAAAACAACAGATCGCAACGCTTCAACCAACGAAACAAATGCGCATCAAAACAAATAACCCACCCCCAATTTAAATTGCAACCACTGTGATTTGTGAAACTCCCGCAACATCACCCTTCGCATCACATCCGCTTGATCCACCCCGTGATAATTACCTGTATAATTGTCAAGCGTGTAAACACTAAATCCACCGGAATTTAACATCGTTAAGCCCGATGTCATCTCAAATACCACGCCCACTTGATCAAATAAGACGTTCCTAAATCCAAAACCATATGACATCGACACCAAGCTTCCGCTCACACCTGCAGTGCCAACGGAGGGCAATGTTTGTCCGCTGTAATAATCAGACCAAGTGAGATTATTGGCACTTGAACTCGCCAATCCATAGTGCAGATTCGCCACCAAGTATCCGCCAAATGGCGCAGTTGAACCCGTACTTTGAAGATAGTTTTTTGCCCCAACCGTAAATTCTTGGTAACCAATATCCATGGTACCATAAGGCTTGTAATTCAAACTGTTGCCCCAACCTGAACTGGGAGCAAACACATATGTTCCGTAATCAGAAAAATCCGCGTTGTCCATGGTTCTTTGAATACTTTTGAAGCCAAACTGCCACGACAAACTGGGCCTCCGCGCGATTTCATAATTGATAAATACATTGGTTTGATATTTTGCTGGCGTCCTAAACAAGCCCGTAAAATTGGTCACCCCCATCACTGTCACAGCCTGAGTTAAGCCCATGTATCCAGGATTGTTTAACAACGCCAATTCAGCTTTATCCTGCAGCCTCACTGAATCAATCGCTTCATTTACTACTCCATCAACAAATCTATCAGCAGATCCATCAACCGCTTCCACTGACCCCAAAAAACAAGCCCCCACAACCAAGCACTTCATCAAATTTATTCTTAAATTCTTCATATTAATTTCCCCCATGAATGATGTAATACAAGTGATTATAAATTCTACTATTCACAAAATCCTTTGTCCACCGGTGCGACAAATCCGCCTCCTTCACCTGTACGATACTCCCTGTTTTCACATCATACACCAACAAAAATTCATCCCAATCTTTCTCTACACCCAACTGATAATACAAATAATAGGGGAACGTGGGATATAGCAACACCGACAAAGCCAATGCACCTAGCTCAAACTTCCTTCTTATTGTAGACGATTCGTAGCCCACCCATGCCAAATGACGATAATCTTCTCCACCCATGGCTTCTGTGATAAATTGTGAACCAAACAATATCATCGCTTGTGTATCATTGTTCATGCGTTCCATCATCCAATCATTCACCTGAACAAACTGATTCAACTTCTCTGTAGTAAGCCCCTGAACACCCGTACTACCTGGCAAAACGTTAACATCTACGCGCATTCGCTGTCCGGCATTTTCCCATGCACTCACAACTTCATTTCGCTTCTCAACTTCAATGAAAGGATTTCTTGACGATGATTCGTTGTTGCCCATCGTCAACTCAACATGAGGCTCAAACATCACCAAGTGTTTCAAATCCCTCACACCCACAAATCGCTTTCTTTTTGATTTCGCCACTTTATCGGCACCGGCTTTGGTAATGGCCAAATCATCACTCCACTTCATCTGATCGATAAATTCTTGCAACTTGGCTTTATCCGGTAATTGATAATAAATGGCCATGTAATAATCACCGCTCACTACGTTCGCGGCCCGGCTCCGCGCTACGCGCGATCGCGGGTTCTTCAACTTTCCTTCATTCGGTTCCGCAACCCCCTGTGCACTGTCTGCCTTTGCAAATTCTGCCGCCGGCAAATAATCCAAAAAATCCTGCAACCTAAAATTCCCATCACGCTGCGCCATCACAAAATACGCCTTACACACCTTTTCAAAAAAATCATCTTGCGATGTCCCTCGCTTCCACATTTCCCACATTCGCTTCATCCCGAAAGTACTCAATCCCTTCACATCCAACTCCCGCAATCCACCAATGAAAGGACGCCATTCACCCCGGCTAGTCGACATATCACAACCATACCGGCTCAAATCATGCTCCTTTACCTTGTGCATCAACAAACCATACAAACCCATCGCCTCAGCCTGATCAAAAAACACACTCTCTCCATATAATTCCCGCATCACATGCGTTAAATACATCAACTGACCGTAATCCGCACGCTGCATGTAAACCAACAACAACTCATGCCTGGCCATTTTCTGCATCAAGGCGAACTTGGCCTCACCCACCAAGAAAAAAGATTGTTTTCCCTTTTCAATTCCCTCAATCATATCGCGCAAACGAACCACCCTGCGATCCAAACTCGGATGCGTAGAATTGTCATCATCGCCCAACCCTTCCAAATACTTACTATCTTCGATTTCTGCTGAAGCCACCGCTGTCTTCACAGCATCTTTCAACGTTTTTGGGAAAACATACTCCCCAAATTCAAACGAATCCAAAGCCAACTTCGCCTCCAAAAAGGGATATTCGCTGTACTTCAACATATCAAACACAAACACCCCCTCAAACAAATCATACCCCGACTTCACCATCATCTCAAACCCCTTCTCATCCGCCTCCATCTCATTTTCCTTCGAAAATTGATACACATCTTTTAACTGTACATCACCATCCGTCATCACCCCCCGCATACGCTTTTTGGCGGTTTTGCGGTGCTTGAATTGCTTCAGCGAATGCTTTTGTATATAATGCTGAATCTCATGGGCCAAAATAAATGCCAACTGACTCTCATTCTCAATTCTACTCAATAAACCCACCGTTACAATCACCACACCATTGCTCGTAGCATAAGCATTTACCTCGTTCGATTTCAACACATAAAATCGCAACGATTCCATCAAATCTCCAAGCTCATTCGCCGCCAACAATTTTTGACCAACCGCCTCAACAAAGTCCGACATGGGGTCACCATACAAGATTCTGCCCGACATCAACAAATCATCAACTGCAAACACGCTTTTAATCAAATGTTCCTTTTCCAAGGCCGCTTCTTTTCTTCCCAATTTCTTTTCCCTCAATTCTCTCATTGCGTCATCCACCTTTTTTACAGACGACATTTTGAAATCGATGGGCAATTCTCCCGAGCAAACCGCGCCTCGATAATGTTCAAAATCAATCTTCCCACTGGGTGTATTCACTTGGGCAAACAACCCATCGATCCCCAAACCCAGCAAGCCTATCAGCATTGCCCGCAAGGCAGACCCATGGCGAACAGAAAAAAATCGCTTACCCACATTCTTCAACAAATCACCAAATTGTAACCTATCATTCATTGCCACAAAATAAACCCAACACCACCAACCAAAAAAGTATTAAAAAAAATGGGGGATGCCCAATTGAACATCCCCCAAAGTTTGTGTGCGATTTATACGATAAAATGACATTCCGCAGACGTCACCGCACCGCCGACCATCAAAACAAGTCTTTCAGTTTATCAAAAAAGGATTTCTCCTTGGCCGATGGCTTAAAATTGTCTGATTCACCCAATTTCTCTAACAAGGCTTTCTCTTCTGAATTCACCTTGGTGGGCACATATACATTTAACACCACTAGCTGATCTCCCGTGCCGTAACCGTTCAAATCCGGGAATCCTTTGCCCTTCAATCTCAACATCTTTCCAGGTTGTGTACCCGCATCGATCTTGATCCTGACTTTGCCATCCAAAGTGGGCACTTCTACGCTATCGCCCAATGTAGCCTGGGTAAAACTCAACCACAAATGGTAAATTACGTTGTTTTCCTCACGGGTTAGTTCCTCGTGCGGAATGCCTTCCACCAATACAATCAAATCTCCCGCAGCACCGCCACCTGGACCATAGTTCCCTTTGCCATTCATGCTCAACTGCATGCCTTCAGCCACACCACCTGGTATACGAATGCTCGTCTCAATTTCTTGCGAAATCAAACCTTGTTCATTGGCTTCCTTCGGCTTACTTTCGATCATTTTACCCATTCCCGAACACACCGGACAAGGGCTATTGGTCGCCATCTGACCCAAAAAAGTATTCTGAACCCTGCGAACAGTTCCAGAACCATTACATTGTTTACAGGTAGCATACTTCACGCCTTCGGCCTGAACCATCCTTCGGTATTTCACCGTTTTCTCCACGCCAGATTTCATTTCCGGCAATGTGAGTTTGATCTTGATTCTGATGTTGGAACCGGCCGACCTCCGAGAACGACCACCGCCGCCGCCAAAGAACGAACCAAACATCCCATCATCACCGCCAAACACATCCCCAAATTGCGAGAAAATATCGTCCATGCTAAACCCATGTGCTCCACCTCCTCCGCCAGCACCCATGCCCGCATGACCAAACTGATCATAGCGCTGCTTTTTGTCTGGATTACTCAATACATCGTAAGCCTCAGCCGCCTCCTTAAACATCTCCTCAGACTCCTTATCTCCCTGGTTTTTGTCGGGGTGATACTTGATCGCCAACTTCCTGTATGCCTTCTTTATCTCCTCCGCAGAAGCTCCTCGGGAAACCCCTAGCACGTCATAATAATCTTTCTTGCTCATGGGACTTAACTACCAACTACAACTTTAGCGAAACGAATGACCTTATCGTTCAAATAATATCCCTTCTCCACCTCATCAATCACCTTGCCTTTCAAATCCTCGGAAGGTGCAGGAAACTGAGTAATCGCCTCGTGAATCTCCGCATCAAACACCTGTCCAACCGCATCCATCGGCTTCAAACCCACCTTGGTGAAAATCCCAACCATTTTTTTATGTATCAAATCAAATCCCTCAACTGCCTTTTTTTCAGTCTCTGTCAGATTTTCCATCGCCTTCAATGCACGCTCGAAATCATCCACCACCGGCAACATACTCACCAAAACATCTTTCGACGCCGTTTGCATCCACTCCAAACGATCCTTGGTTGTTCTCCTGCGGAAATTTTCAAATTCACTGTACAAACGCAAATACTTGTCGCGCTCTTGCTGCAATTGCTCATTCACATCCATAACTCCCTCTACTTCAGCACCCTCTGCTTCAGACTCATTGTTCGCCGTTTCCATTGTCTGATCTACACCATTGTTGATCTCTTCCAATGGCTCTGCCGCTTCTGATTTTTCGTTATTGTTTGACATCGTAGCATGCAGAAATCAATTTTATTGCCACAAATCTCATAAATGTCATATTGGCAGATGAACCTTTTCAGAATTATGTCGTTTATTTGTCATCGAGAGAGAGAAACATGTTCACGGGAATCATCGAGCACCAGGCGAAAATTATTGACATTAAAAAAGAACTATCCAATGTTCATTTCAAGCTATCCACGCCCATCACCCATGAACTCAAAGTAGACCAAAGTGTGGCGCACAATGGTGTTTGCCTTACCGTGACCGAAATCCAAGAAGATGGATACTGGGTAACAGCCATCGACGAAACCCTTCAACGCACCAATTTGGGGCAACTCAAACCCAACGATACCGTCAACATTGAACGATGCATGCCCGCGCATGGCCGGTTCGATGGACACATCGTACAAGGACATGTAGATTGCACTGGCGTGATCGACGAAATACACGACCTTGATGGCAGTTGGATGATCTTTATCACACACCCCGCAGACGCCGGATTTACTGTTACCAAAGGCTCCATTTGCGTAAACGGCATCAGCCTCACAGTGGTTGATAGTTTTCCGGATGCGTTCAGCGTAGCGATCATCCCATACACATGGGAAAACACCAATTTATCCAAACTCTCTGTATCACAAACAGTTAACCTTGAGTTCGATATTCTCGGAAAATACTTGAAAAAATTCTCCGTATCTTTGCCCATATTCAAAAAATAGCAACAAGCAATTTATGAAACTCCTCTCCTTCCTATTTACATCAAGTATCGGTCGGAAAGTACTTATGGCAGTCACCGGTTTATCCTTGGTGGCTTTTTTGTTGGTACACGCTGGTATCAACGCCTGTATTTTCTTTAACGACGGTGGCGAAACATTCAACCATGCAGCAGAATTCATGGCTCACAACTGGCTCATTCGTGCCTCTGAAATTGGATTGTTCCTGGGACTGATCCTACACATCGCCCAAGGACTGAGCCTCACCGCAAACAACAACCAAAAACGCAACGCCAAATACGGTGCTAGCGCAGGAAATGCCAACAGCAAATGGTACTCTCGCAGCATGGGCATCCTCGGCAGCCTCTTATTGATCTTCTTGGTGATGCACCTCAAACATTTCTGGGTAGTTTCACGCTTTACCAACGAAATTCAAGAAGCAGCTGGTTCCACCTTGTTCGATGAAATGGTCTTCGTTTTTGCTGACCCAATTCCCGTAATCGTTTACGTGATCGGTTGCATCAGCTTGGCCTACCACTTGCTCCACGGTTTCCAAAGCGCATTCCAATCTTTGGGCATCAATCACCCCGCCTATTCACCCATCATCAAATCCATTGGTGCCGGTTTCTCAATCATTGTTCCACTTGTGTTTGCCGCCATGCCCATTGCCATGCATTTGGGTTGGATCAAATAATTTATCGATCATTTCAAAATCATGACACTCGAATCGAAAATCCCAGCAGGTAACGTTGCCGATAAATGGACTCAATACAAGAGCTCCGTGCCATTGGTGAATCCAGCCAATAAAAGACAACTCGAAATCATTGTTGTAGGTACAGGTCTCGCAGGAGCCAGCGCCGCAGCTACATTGGCAGAAATGGGCTACAAAGTGAAAGCTTTCTGCTTCCAAGATAGCCCCCGCAGAGCGCACTCAATCGCCGCTCAAGGTGGTATCAACGCCGCAAAAAATTACCAAAACGATGGTGACTCCATTCACCGTTTATTCTACGATACAATCAAAGGTGGTGACTATCGCGCCCGTGAAGCCAACGTGCATCGCTTGGCCGAATGTTCTACCTCCATCATCGACCAATGTGTGGCCCAAGGTGTACCTTTTGCCCGTGAATACGGCGGAACCCTTTCCAACCGCTCATTCGGTGGAACTCAAGTGCAACGTACTTTCTACGCGGCCGGACAAACAGGCCAGCAGTTGTTGCTCGGTGCATACAGCGGTTTAGAGCGTCAAGTAGGTTTGGGCAACGTAAAAATGTATGCCCGTCACGAAATGGTTGAAGTGGTGAAAATCGATGGCAAAGCCCGCGGCATCATCGCCCGCAACCTGGTAACCGGTGAACTCGAAAGACATTTCGGTCACGCCGTATTGTTGTGCACAGGTGGTTACGGAAACGTATTCTACTTGTCTACAAACGCAATGGGTAGTAACGTTACCGCTGCATGGAAAGCCCACAAAGCAGGTGCCTACTTCGGTAACCCATGCTTTACGCAAATCCACCCAACTTGTATCCCAGTTTCAGGACATTATCAATCCAAATTGACGTTGATGAGTGAATCACTCCGAAACGATGGTCGTATTTGGGTACCAAAAAAACAAAACGATGACCGCCATCCAAACGATATTCCAGAAGATGAGCGCGATTACTACCTAGAGCGTCGTTACCCTGCTTTCGGTAACTTGGTTCCTCGCGATATCGCTTCACGCGCCGCAAAAGAGCGTTGTGACGCCGGTTATGGTGTGGGTCAAAGCAAAATGGCCGTGTATTTGGATTTCAAATACAACATGATGCAACGCTACGGCAGAACCGAAGCCAGCAAATTGAACATCACCAACCCAGACGATGAAACCCTCATCCGCCTTGGAAAAGAAGTGGTGAAAGAGAAGTACGGAAACTTGTTCGATATGTACAAGCAAATCACCAACGAGGATCCCTACGAAACCCCCATGCGCATCTACCCCGCCGTTCACTATACGATGGGTGGATTGTGGGTTGATTATGACCTAATGACAACCGTTCCTGGCATGTACGCCTTGGGTGAAGCAAACTTCTCAGACCACGGTGCCAACCGTTTGGGAGCATCCGCTTTGATGCAAGGTTTGGCCGATGGATACTTTGTAATTCCAATCACCATTGGAAACTACTTGAGCAAAGAAATTCACACCAAACCCATCTCTACAGATCATGAAGCGTTCGTTGCCGCTGAAAAAGCCGCCAATGACCGCATCCAACAATTGATGAACATCAATGGAACTCGCACCGTAGAAAGCTACCACCGCGAATTGGGATTGATCATGTGGAACAAATGTGGTATGGCCCGCAACGAAAAAGGCCTCAAAGAAGCCATCGCCGAAATTCAAGCCCTTCGTGCCGATTTCTACAAAAACGTTCGTATCCCAGGCAGCATCAACGAATTCAACCCCGAGTTAGACAAAGCCGGTAGAGTGGCCGACTTCCTTGAATTGGGTGAATTGATGTGCGTAGACGCCCTCCAAAGAAATGAAAGCTGTGGCGGTCACTTCCGTGAAGAATACCAAACCGAAGAAGGTGAAGCACTCCGCGATGATGCCAATTTCATGTACGTATCTGCATGGGAAAACAAAGGCGATTCATGGGAACTCCATAAGGAAGAATTGAAATACGAAAACATCAAAATCCAACAACGCAGTTACAAATAATCCAATAACAAAAAGATTATGAGCAAGTTAATGAAATTAAATCTGAAAGTTTGGCGCCAAAAAAATGCTGAAAGCGCCGGAAATTTCGAAGAATATAAGATCGATGCCAGCCCCGACATGAGCTTTTTGGAAATGTTCGATGTGTTGAATGAGCAGCTGATCGAAACAGGCAAAGAGCCCGTAGCGTTTGACCATGACTGTCGCGAAGGCATTTGTGGCATGTGCTCCATGGTGATCGATGGCCGTCCCCACGGACCCAAACAAGGCGTTACCACTTGTCAATTGCACATGCGTAGCTTTAACGATGGCGATACAATCACTGTAGAGCCTTGGAGAGCCAACGGATTCCCTGTGATCAAGGATCTTACCGTGAACCGCAGTGCATTCGACCGCATCATTGCCGCAGGTGGATTTGTTTCTACCAATGCAGGTAATGCGGTAGATGCCAATTCCATTTTGGTTCCCAAAGAAATTGCCGACGAAGCTTTTGAAGCGGCAACTTGTATCGGATGTGGCGCTTGTGTAAGTGCATGTAAGAATGCTTCAGCCATGTTGTTTGTGGGTGCCAAAGTCACTCAATTGGCGATGTTGCCACAAGGACAGCCAGAACGTCAATCACGCGTTGTAGCCATGGTAAATCAAATGGATGCAGAAGGATTTGGCGCTTGTACCAACACCGGTGCCTGTGCCGCTGAATGTCCAAAACAAATTCCATTGAGTGTAATCGCCACATTAAACCGCGAATACATCAGTGCGAAAATGAACGGCAAATAATTTCAACACCAAGGAAACGAAGACTACTTTCAAGTAGAGCAGTATCCTTCACAAGAAATTTCAATAACAAAGAAGGGCGGCCAATGGCCGCCCTTCTTTATTCATTACAAATGGCATAACCATGTCATTATATCAAAACATCAATCGAGGGGAATCCTCACACCCAATTCACAACCCAATTGTGGCGACCAATAAGTTTGTACACCCTTGTTGCTAGGTAAAAGCGGTATCATCACCCTTGGCGATGCATAAATGTGTACCATTGGATCCAAATTGTACTCCAAACGCAATGCAGCAGTCACAAAAGCATTCCCACGAATCGATTGAGACGGCGTTAAAACCACACCCGTATCTACCGTATTGGCCACATAATCCTTCACCGTAAAATCATTGCCCTGTGGGAGCGTAAAGCCCACCGTGTGAATTTGCAAATTCTGTCGAATCAACAAAGCCGGCAAAACGCCTACCTGATACCACATACTCGCCGATTGCATCTGGAACTTGGATCCATCCAAGCGCTTTTCGATGGCAAACATCGCCGCAGCATAAGTACTTCTGAACTCGTATTGCACCTCCATCAATCCCGCAGACACCAAATTGGGATTGATCCCCACGTCCGGATGAACCACATACCTAAACATATCCCCGTCTTTCACGCGAGTAAAACCCGTATTCAAAATACTCAAACCCGTCACAAAATTGGTAAATCCGTTCACCTTGCGCGAATAATGCAAATTAAAATTGAACGTTTGCAATTTTCGATCCACCAATCGAAAAGAATCTGCCAACTGTTGCTCTGTATACCCACCCGCAACATCAGGCTGATAATCAGTAATCCATCCCACACTCCAAGCAGGAGTGGCAGATATCATCAATACATTGTCCCACTTTTTGTTCGATACTTGGGCCCTCAATCCCGAGAACGACAAAACAAAAGCCAATACCAAAAATCCCTTTATTTTCATCATTGCAATTCTGTTTCTTCTTCAAAATCCAGCACCCTCAGGTGAGAATAAAAACGCCACACACCCAATCCAGCTGCCACAAACAAACCCACCGTAAACCCTATCCAAATGCCATATACTTGCCAATCTTGCCAAACGCCCAAGGCATAGCTCAATGGCAAGGAGATCACCCAATAAGACAAAATACTCAACCCAGACGACCAATTCACATCCTTGATTCCGCGCAACATATTCATCGCCCCAGCCTGAATCCCATCGGCCAACTGGAACACCGCCGCCAATATAAACAAAGGCAAAATCGTTGGCATCACCTCTGGTTTCACATCGTACAAAGACGCAATCGCTTCGTTGCCAAACACAAAAAACAAGGCGTTCACCACCTCAAACACACAAATAATCAATAAAACAGCGTGCGCCGCATGTCGGATATTGGTTCGATTTTTCTCACCATAATAATTCCCAACGATGATGGCACCCGCCATCGCAATCCCGCTCACAACCATATACGTAACCGAGGCCACGTTCAACGCCACGGCATGCGCCGCCAATTGCTTTGAGCCATACCAACCCACCATCACCCCAGACAATCCAAAACAGGCCCATTCGGCAAAAGTTTGCAGCGCCACAGGCAATCCCAACTTCCAGATGCTAGGCATTTCTACCTTGATCTTATCCCAACTTGGCATCTTGGCGGGGACATACTTTTTCATAAATGCAGAGTATCGCACATACCACAAACCCACCAAAGCCATCACCATGCGCGCCCAAAACGTTGCGTATCCCGCACCTTCCAATCCCATCGGATCAAAGCCCCAATGCCCATAAATGAACATCCAACACAGCAACACATTCAATCCCAAACCACCCAAAGTAATGAGCATCGCAATTTTTGTATGCCCCAATCCATCGGTGAATTGACGGGTAACCACATTGATCAACAAAGGCAAAATACTCCAGCTCAATATGTTCAATAAACCCGGCGCCATTCTAGTCACCGCCTCGTCTTGCCCCAACCAATGAAAGTTGTGAACGAAAACCTGCAACACCAAATACTGAAACACAAACAGAATCAACGCAACCACCAACCCAGCCCGATACGTAATGAAACCATCCGCACCACGCTTTTGCCCAACCTTAATACTCACCAAAGTGCTGATCGAAAACAACACGCCAAAAGTGAGTCCACTCACCATGAAAAACAAATTGTTCGCCTGGTTTGCACTCGCCAACACCTCAGATCCCAATGGACCCACCATCAAGGTATCGGCCACACCCATCAAAATAATGCCCAATTGACCCAAAATGATGGGATAAGCCAATTTCAACGTCTCGGCAATCTGTATTTTGTAGATCTTAAATGGGTTTTGCATGGAATTAAATAGCAAAAATAGGGCAATTCAAATCCAAAACTGCGACCTTCCTGTGTTAAGTATTAACTTTGCAGCGTGGTAGACGTATTATGGGAAGACAATCACCTGTTGGTGATCAACAAACCCGCAGGGTTGGCAGTGCAAGGTGATTTAACCGGCGACACGCATTTATTGGAATTGGCAGAGCGTTACATTGCCCAAAAATATAACAAGCCCGGAAAAGCTTTCATTGGATTGGTGCACCGATTGGATCGGCCCGTAAGCGGTGTGGTTGTTTTGGCAAAAACTTCCAAGGCACTCACGCGGATGAATGAGATTTTTCGCGAAAAGAAAAACACCAAAATTTATCACGCCATCACCACAAAATCGTTACCCAACGAAGAAGGCACCCTCACCCACCACCTGCTCAAAAACAGCGAAACCAAAAGGGCCCACGCATATAATACCCACAAACCCGGCACCAAACCCGGCGTTTTACATTACAAATTACTCAAGAATTTCGCCGGTAGATCCCTCTACGAAATCACCCTCGAAACCGGTCGCTTCCACCAAATCCGGGCGCAATTGTCGAAAATGGGCTGTCCCATCCTTGGCGATCTCAAATACGGCGCCACCGAACCCCTGCCCGACCGCTCCATTGGATTGCATAGCAGAAAGCTCATTACCCCCCACGTGGTTTCTTCGCAACCCTCGCTATCGGTAACCGCACCCCACCCAAAAGGTACTTGGTGGTGGGATCTGTTCAAATAATCAATCCAAACCCAGTTCCCTTTCAGGGTCCCAAAAAATCGTATCAAAAGATTGTACGCAATCGCCCAAAATCTCAACGCCCTCGGCGCGTAACAGATTTTCCATGGCTTCGGGCGATGCAAAATGCGCCTTCCCACTCAATATCCCCAAACGATTTACTACGCGATGCGCCGGCACAGGAGGATAAACGTCATGACAAACATTCATGGCCCATCCCACCAGTCTGCTGCTGCGCGCGGCACCCAAATACTTGGCGATGGCACCGTAGGATGTCACCCTGCCACGAGGCACCAATCGCACCACTTCGTACACCTTTTCGTAAAAAGAATCGTCTTTCATCCTGAAACAACAAAATTGGAACAAAATTTGTCTAATTTGGACTCGATTGCAACATCTATGAAAATGAATTTTACGCGCAACTGGTCGATCATCCAAATTTCCTCCATCGCTTTATTAATAGCGGCCTGTGCCTCCACCCAAACTTTGCATGCCCAAAAGGCAAAGCGAAAAGTAAAGTACCAAGAAGCAACAGCAGGAAAAACGATGGAGGAATCCACTTCAAAAACCTCAACCGAACAAGAAAATGTGTCAGAGGTAGTGGAATCTAGTGGCCAGGTAACTTACGTAACTCCCACCGTTGACAATTCAGAAGAAGCACTCAACGCGCAGCTTCAAACCAAACTCAAATTCACACCCTACACGCGCTCAGCGCCTGTAAAGCCAAACGTGTTCGGCAATTACCCCAACATCAAAAATGCACCCGCTTGGGATGGTCGCGAACCCGGAAACTATAGCATCCGCTTCAAATTCAAAACCATCACCCCGCCCAAAGCCACACCCAAAATCACCAACATCTACGCCGGTGATACCGTGTACCTGGCCGACCACAACATTGGTGGGAAATACCTCCGCGATACCGCAGTGATCGACAAAAACGGGGTTGCCAATTTCATCGGCACCAAAAAATTGCAACGTGGCATGTACTTGTTCGTGTTCCCCAAAAAGCGCGACTACTTTGAATTCATCATCGATGACGATCTCGATTTCCAAATCGATTTTGATACCGCTTGGAGTACCCGTGATTACTTCAAAAGCATGACCGTTACCGGCTCGGTAGAAAATGCCGCCTTCGTGGAATACCAAAAAGGCAAAGTGGCCGTCATTGAAAAGTTAATGGCCATCGACCAAGTCATGGAAGCCGATTCCATGGCACCACAAAGTACCAAAGACTCTCTCAACGCCATCCGCGAGCAATACCTCAACGAAAAAGGCAATTACGATTCGGCCTACGTGATCAAATACCCCGGCCATTTACTATCGAAATTCTTGGTAGCCATGATCAACATCCCCTACCCCGAAGTATTCCCTACCCTGCCCGACGGCACCAAAGACAGCGCCTTCCCACTTCGTTGGTATAAAAAGCACTACCTCGACCACATGGATTTTGGTGATGACGGATTGCTCCGCATGCCCGTAAACATCGTAAAACAACGCCTCGATTTCTATTTTGATAAAATCATCGTTCCCGATGCCGACACCTGCATGATGGTAGCCGAGAAACTCCTCGATCAATGCAAAAACACCATCGAAATGGAAAAATACCTCATTTGGTACCTCACAAACCGCTTCGAAAGTTCAAACATCATGGGCCTAGACCGCGCCTTTGTAAGAATGGCCATGAGCACCTACTGCCAAGGCAAAAGCTGGTGGGTAGACAGCGCCACCATCAACAAAATGTGTGAAAACGCCTTCCGCAGAGCCCATACACTCATCGGTGAAACAGCCCCTGAACTCGAACTCAAAGACATCAAAGGCAACTGGGTAAATACCCAAAAAATTCGCGGACCTTATGTGGTGATGATCTTCTGGGACCCCACCTGCGGACATTGTAAAGAAGTGATGCCCAAGTTGGCAAAAATATACGAAGCCAACAAAGACAAAGGATGGAAAGTCATCGCACTGTCTAGCGGCGACAAAAAGAAAGAATGGGAAGAGTACTACAACACCCACCCAGAAACCCAAGCCTTTACACACTTGATCCGTGGCGAAGTACAAAGCCAGAAATACGCTGATGCCCTCTACAGCTACTATGTAATTTCGTCCCCAACCATTTATGTGTTGGATGCAGACCGCAAAATCGTAGCCAATCGCATCGATGTAGACAAAATGGTGGATTTCTTGAAGCACCTCGATGCGGATCGCGATCAAAAAGCCGCTGCGGAGAAAAAGTAAACCGCGCCGCTGAAATGATCTCCTAACACCCTAAGGTATGCGAATTCCGCGTTTTGATGCCTTGCGTTTCACATCGTCGTAAAGCGTACCCGGAAAACACGTGAACCCCAAATAATAAATGGGGCCCGAGAAATTCCTTCCACCCGGAAACAGGGCGATGCGCGTGCCCAAACCACCACCTACGCCGAGATAGCGTAAAAATCGAACCGACCCATAAGCACCAAATTCAATGGGCATGAAAAATTGCTGCTTGTTGGCGATGTTGTTGTTTGTGAGATGATTCACCGTGCGAAGACCGCCCCCCAACTGTCCAAAAGCCGT
The DNA here is from genome assembly GCA_027488495.1 of Bacteroidota bacterium. Classification (GTDB taxonomy): domain Bacteria; phylum Bacteroidota; class Bacteroidia; order NS11-12g; family UBA955; genus UBA955. The sequence continues at coordinate 24,364 of JAIYBO010000250.1, forward strand.
CAGCGAAAACCGATGCGTTTTGTAAAGCCTGTATTCATACGTACTACTCAAATAACTGAATTTGTATTGAATGGTATCGCCATCGTTCAATTGATTGTAACTGGTGAAATAATAACCGGTGTAGGCCGACACTTTGCCCCAGCTCAGACCGTAACGCAGTCCAAACACGTTCACTGGATCTGCCGAAATGAACGAACTGCGTGAATCAAACCACATGCTGTAAGAGGGCACAGTGGCCATCGCCATTTTGATGCTATCCCGAACGTTCCACAACACCGTGTCCGCAACGGCTGAGTCATCTGACAAAGCATCTGCAAGAATCACATGCGCATTCACAGGGATTTGTGGCTTACCCGCCATGGAATCGCCCCGAAGTGCGCCTCCCAGCAGCAAGCAAAACACAAAGGCCCCAATTTTCCGATTCACAACACAAATTACCCGCTTTCTTGGCGATGCCTGTCCACAAATTTCTTGTATGTCTTATCGATAATTCGCTCCAAAGCACGGATATTCGAAACATGAAGCATTGGCTTTGGGGATTTTCATTCCTTTTGATTGGCCTAACCACGGCCCAAGACAGCAGCAGCGCAACGAGCAGCAACAGCCCTACTTGTTGCGATTCACCCAAACCCCAAAAAGGAGATTGGAGCACCGAGGCCACCTTTTATGCCCAAACAGGTAGCAATTCATTGCGATTTGGCATTTCCGACATAAAAATCAGGAAATTCATCGCCAGTAACACCGTGGCTCGGGTGCGATTCATTGCCTCACAAAACAATGAAACCACCATCATCGCAAACAGCGTGGGCAACATGGAACGCAGCATCACCGAGGCCGCTTTCGCCATTGCACCTGGCTTCGAAAAACACATCGGCACATACAAAAAACTCTCTCCATACTGGGGTGCCGAAGTACTTTATGGCATCAACACCTACGAATACAACCTCACAAATTCCACCAACGGACAATCCTTCTACAACGGCGGCAATTTCAACACCAAAACTACCGGCGCATACACCTATGGGGCCAATTTATTGGTTGGGGCCGATTATTACCTCACCAAAGGCATCTTCATTGGGGCCGAATTTAGCTATGGCTTTCAGTATCAAAACTATGGAGTGAGCACAGCAACCTCTTTCGATGGTGCAAGCACCGTCATTCGAACACTTCCTATGGGCAGCAGTTTGGGATTGAATTTGTTCGCAAATCCAGGAATCCGTTTAGGAATTGCCTTCTAAAAGGTGTTAATTTTACACTAAGTGATGGCAATTTGAAGAAATTTTCACTTATTTGGTCGTAATTTGTTATAAATAATACCATGGCTACTAAACCAATTGCTTTCGCCAACACTGGAAACGATTTCTTCAATGAATTGCGTTCTGCCGTTGACAACTATTTCACTACAAACAAAATATCCAAAAACGGCAACATGCTGTTGTGGTCTAAAACCGCATTCGCTCTCATCCTTACCCCCATTTTGGTTGTGCTTGCCCTCAATATCCCAGCAGTAGGTATCAATATGCCCATCTGGGGTAGCGTGATTTTGTTCGTTTTGATCGGCCAAATGCACACCTTCACTGGCTTCAACGTAATGCACGATGCCTGTCATGGCGCATTTTCCTCTAAAGGTTGGGTGAACAAATTGTTCGGCAACTCCCTCAGCTTGATGGGAAGTCACGCCTTTATCTGGAAATTCAAACACAACACCTTGCACCACACTTGGACCAACGTAGACGGGCTCGATGACGATATCGCTAAAGCACCCATTTTGCGCCACTGTGAATCGCAACCTTTCAAACCCTATCACAAAAACCAACACCTTTACATGTTCTTTCTTTATGGTATCTCCATCATTTTCTGGATGTATGCCAACGACTTCATGAAATACTTCAACAAAGCCGTGAATGAACAGCCCATGCCAAAAATGTCGTTCACTGAACACCTCATTTTCTGGACAGCCAAAGTGTGCTACACCGCCATCTATGTGGTTGCACCTATGTATTTCTTGGGTATCGGTTACGGTTTCTTGTGTTACATGGCGATGCAAATTTCGATGGGTATTGTATTGAGCTTGGTATTCCAATTGGCACATGCAGTGGAAACCACCCACTTTGAAGATGCTGCACAGTACGACATTCCCAAAGAGCGCCTCCCAAACGAATGGGCCGTTCACCAGGTAATGACAACCAACAACTTCGCCACAAAATCAGCGTTTGCCACTTGGTTCATGGGCGGTTTGAATTTCCAAACTGAACACCACTTGTTCCCTGCCATCAGCCACGTGCATTACCCCGCTTTGAACAAAATTTTGGTTCCCCTTTGCGAAAAGTACAATGTAAAATACAACGAAATGCCAACCTTCAGCGGTGCAGTGGCATCACACGTTCGTTACATGAAATCTCTAGGCGAAGCCGCATAATCAAAGATTAAACCGAGTACAAGCCATTCTTCTCGAATAAATTTAGAAAAAAGGTTGTTTATCTAAAAAAGCGTCTTATCTTGCCCATTCAATTTATTAAACAATATTAATCATCATTAAATGAAAACAGGTTCTGTTAAATTCTTCAACCACAGCAAAGGCTATGGTTTCATCATTGACAACGAAGACGGTCAAGAGTATTTCGTACACGTTACAGGTTTGAAAGACGAAATTCGCGAAGGCGATACCGTTAACTTCGAATTGAAAGACGGTAAGAAAGGTTTAAATGCAGTAAA
>JAIYBO010000039.1 GCA_027488495.1 Bacteroidota bacterium
GACGCACTTCAATTTTGTCATGTGTACGACGTTTGTCGCGACGGGTTTTCGATATTTTTCGTTTAGGATGTGCCATTTCCTTATTATAGGTTTTTTAGTTGTTTCAATTTTTCCCAACGGGCGTCTACAACTTCATCTGTTGCTGATCCGTTGAGCGTTTCTAGTTTCTGAATCATTGCCTTGTCACAGGGTTTAATCTCTAGTTCATCACAATTCCGAATCATCGGTAATGCCAATAAACTGCTTTCATAAACGGGTTGGGAAATACTCAATTTGAATTCATGACTTCTTAGGTAAATCAACTCTACCCCTTCGTCTTCATGATCCGCAACAGCTTCTTCTTGACAGTCCAGTTTCACGATCAATAAATATCTAGCATCTATTGCCAAAGGCAAAGGCACCAAACATCTATGACAATCCACTGTCATGGAACCAGTCATGTGCAAACGCACATGCATCCAATTCACATTCTTATCAACCTCAACCGCCACAGAAACATCCGCTTTGTGTACTTCTTTACTCCCCAATTCTTCAAAGAACGTCTCGTCAACCCGGAAGTCTAACGCATGTTTGCCATCTTTCAATTTAACAAACTCAATACTCAGATCTTCCGCCTTGTCGAACATCGCTACTAAAACGAACGGCAAAAATACGCCATTTGCAGCGAAATACAAAGCGAAACCCGCAATTAATGTGAATAACAGAGGGCAAAAAAAATCCCGGCTCTTACACCGGGATTTATATTAGGATTATAAATGCTAATTAATCTCTTGGATTTTGATCCATTTCTCGATCAATATTCCCACAAATCGTGTTCGAAAATGAACAAATCGTTCTTGATCTCTTCAGCACGCAACAAAGACGCCAACCCATCTTGCTTGAACTCAGGCTTTTGGTTGATGTATCTGTCATCCCACTCAGACGTTTTTACGATGTAACTATCGAACAATCTGTGATGGTTAATGTGCTGATCCCAATTCAACTTCATCGCATCGTTGTAACGATTGAATACTTCAGATTTTGCCAAAGTAGCTCTACAATCGTCCATTTTCAACCAGAAAGGTTTTACATCGTAGGTTTGACCCATGATATTTTTTGGTTGAATTGGTGCGATACCAATGATGATTGGTTTGAATTCACCGTGCTTGTAATCAAAAACCCAGTCTTCCATGATTTCAAACTTCTGAATCAAATCCCAAGAGAAATACTCAGGAAATGAAGTATCAATCAAATCTGTTGGGTCATCAGAACCTGGACGTTGCTTAGACGTGGTAATGATTTCAGCAGTTGAACGAATGATATCTTCAGGTGTGATGACACGGTTGAATGAATCTGTTGCATACGCACGAACCAAACCCTTAGTTCCCAATTCCCAAAATACTTGAGAAATTGGATTCTTGGGCCAAGTCCATGAACGGTTCATTTTCTGACGCAAATCAATGACTCTCCAAACACGCTTCCGGAACTTCACATCAGCGTTGCGCAAATAAGGACGAGGCATCACAATCCCTTGCAAGTTGCGAATGTTTGTATCCTGGTTTACGTATTCTGGCTCATAGTGAGGTACAGCTGGATCGTCGTAATGCGTACCAATCGTTGGAATTACAATTTCAGCTTCCTTCTTGGGAGCATCAGCGGCTGGTTCCGACGTTGCTGGCTCAGATGTTCCTGAACCTTTCTTCGCTGGAGCGGGATCTCCACCCCATCCACCACCCCAATCTTGGGCTTGTAAACCTGCAGTTGCAGCGCATGCGAGAGTGATTAATATGCGTTTCATTGTGATTTTTATTTTTAGTTAACTGAACCCCCAACGTTGTCGAGGAATTTGGGCACTTTATCAGGGCCGATTACTTTGATCTGATCGAATTGAATCAAATCACCAGGGCCCAACATTTTCAAGAATGCAGAAATAGGAGCCAAACTTGATCCGTTTACAACTTGAATCTTAGGTCCGTTTGTTCTACGTCCGATACAAGTGAAGCGGTACGACAATACATCATACTTTACACCATCGTATACGAAGTTATCCAAAGCTGCTACTGCATTGGCTTGAACTTTCATCGCTGCCAACGAAATAGGACCGCTAAATCCTACGCTACCCGCTTTGAATACTGGACGGGGAACGTTACGTACTTTGAATTTCTTAGAACCCATAGATACTGTACGACCGTCGGGCAACTTCGCAGTTACATTGATCATACATTCGTTACCATTACGAGTAGGAATGATCGCGTTGTAAGAACCGGGCTTGTTTGCACGCAAACTTACACCACCACCAGTTGCAGTTACACTCACGTTCTTGGGATCTACACCACCCACTGATACAGATATCGGGTTAGGAAGACCTACGTAAACCACGTTCAACTCATCCGCAGAAATAGCCGCTTGAGGAGCGAAAACGCTGTACTCAGCTTCAGTTTCATAGTTATCAGAACCACCACCATTGGGCTTTGGTACCTGAATACCTACTTTATATTTCTGTGAACCAGGAGATGCGCTAGTTACTTTGTATTTACCAACACCATCCACAACCTCAATTGGACGACCGTTAACAGTCACAATCATTTGAGCTTTAGAGTTGTAAGCCGCCAACAAGATGTTGGCTTCATAAGTTTGGTTTGTCAATACAGCCGAAGTTGAAGCAGAAACCACAGGGATCAATTTGTCGAACTTGTAGTCAGCAGCATTCACAGACTCCGCCAAAGCTTGCATTACTTCTGCTTCCATAGAGCGAGAATCGTTCTCAACTTTACTCAACATAGCAAATACACCAGCCAAAGGAGAATGCTCTAAATACATACTTACCCAAGTTTGCTCAGTTCCACTGCTGTTGGTTGCATTGTTGGCATACAAAGAGGTTTTCTCTTCGATGGCCTTCATGCGATCCATCAACATTTTTTTGGTTTCAGGCGAAGCAGCCAAAACTGGATCATTAGACGCTTTTTGCATCACAGCCAACATGTCTGTGCGGGCTTTGTTGATCGCATCTTGCAAATCTGTACCATTTTTACCACCATTTTCAACCATGAAATAGTTACCATGAACTTCCATGTTATCACCTTGCGCCAATTCAGCAACACCACCTTTTACCAACATGGCTTCAGGCTCTTGCTTACGACCCATTTTAGGATCTTTCTGGTCACCAGAACGCAACAACAATTCGTTTTTGATAGCATTCAAACGATCAATTAATGCTTTACTGGTTGCTTGTACTTGGTTACAGTATGTTACTGCGGCCGCTGCAGCTTTGTTTTCAGCAGCAGTTTTAACCAAAGAACCCAATACAGCAGTATTCTTTTGAACGATGTTTTTTGTAGAATTATCCAATGAATTTTCAATCAAGTTAAATGCCTTGATGATTTCTTTGGATACGTTAAGTGCCAAAAGGGCTGTCAACACGAGATACATCATGTTGATCATCTTCTGACGTGCGGATACTTTACCACCACCTGCCATTTTCTATTCTCCTTTTATTTGATTGGGAATAAATACAGGTTAGCCTTTGTTAGCACCCATAGCGCTCAACATGTTACCATAAATTGAGTTCAAGTTACTCAAGTTACGATTCAATTTATTCAATTCGCTAGAGAATTCAGCAGTAGCAGACTCGGTTGCGCTGATGTTGGTTAATGCACCCTGCAAACCAGCAGAGAAATTACCCATAGAATCAGAAACCATTGCAGTGCTATCAGCGATTGAACTCATATTCTTAGCCGCTTTAGAAGCGCTTTCAGCATATTCGTTGGTAGCAACAGCCGCGTTAGACAAATTGGCCATTTCTTTTACATTGCTGCTCAAAGAAGTCAAACCTGTACCCAAACTTTCGATCAATTCTGGACCGATTTTGGCTTGTGCCAACATAGAATCCAACTGCTGAGAAACGCTACCAGTTGATTTCTTCTTTTCAGTGGGCTCACCACCAGCCAATTCTGGATAAACCAAAGACCAGTCTGGATCCATGTGAACGGGTTCGAACGCTGAAATTACGAAAATCGCTGCCTCAGTCAAAAGACCAACCGACAACATCACGTCGGCACCTTTCAAGTGCAAGATTTTAAACAACGCTCCCACGATTACCACCGCAGCACCAATACCATAAACAAAGTTCATGGTAGTTTTAAACTTTTTTGATTCAAAGAAACTTTTGCTCATATTTTTATTTAGTTATAGTTAGTTGAATAGTTAACGAATTCTTAAATAGAATATTCTAATGAAATATTACTTTCTATCGGTGTTAGAACGGCCGATATATGTTTGAACGCAACGGAAACCTACATAGGATTTGCTAGTATCTTGATATTCATAGGTTCTAGCACCATTTTCGATAAAGTAGGCTACATCTTTCCATGATCCACCACGAATTACTTTGCGCTTTTCGTTGATAGGAATATCTTTCACCTGACGCTTACCTTCTTTTCCACGCTCCTTTATGAATGTATAAGATTCACCGTTCAAATCGTGAGCAAATGCGTTGTTCGCTTCATCCCATGAGGTACGTGTCCACTCAGATACGTTACCTGCCATGTTATACAAACCAAAATCGTTGGGGAAATAACTATCTACACGAACTGGATACACACCACCGTCTACACCGTAGTTACCGCGCAATGGCTTGAAGTTTGCCAACATACAACCTTTGCTGTTTCTGGCGTATGGACCACCCCATGGGTATTTGTTACCAATTCTACCACCACGTGCAGCATACTCCCACTCATATTCAGTAGGTAAGCGGAAGTCATGGGTGTTTGGCAAGTAGCCATTCATTTCCCAATAAGCCGTTTTGCGATCAGTTCTCCAACGACAGAAAGCATAAGCTTGGTGCCAAGAAACACCCACCACTGGATATTCATCATATTTGGGGTGGTGGAAATACACCTGAGCCATTGGCTCGTTGTAAGAGTATGTGAAATCACGTACCCAACAAAGCGTATCTGGGTAAACCAATACATCTTCTGTACGCATGAATTGTGAGCGGTCCATCGGAGCATATTTATCGCGATCCAATTTGGCAGCCGCCTCATAATCCGTCCACATGAAGTGATAAATCAACTTACGGGTATCAATCTGATGCTTCCCTTGAAAACGCTCATCGCCCTGATACAACATATCAGCCAATTCCTCTTTGTGCTTCACCCAATCAACCATGCGATATGGATTGATCAAACGATTGCCTTCATCATCTTCTGGGAAGTAATACTCATCGTCATCACACATGATGCGAGCCAATGAATCTACTACGTAGTTCACGAACTGACGGTATTCGTTGTTTGTGATTTCGGTCTCATCCATCCAAAATGCAGTGATTGTCATCTGCTTGTTTGGCTCAAGATATGAGTTAAATACATCCTGACCGCCCTGTCCAGTATGGAAAGTTCCAGATTTCACATACACCATGCCCGGAGGCTGTGGGTGAAACCATGGTCGTCTTCCCAACACGCCGGTTAGGTCGCCGGTATCGGCAGGTCCGCATGCATAGACCATTACAGAAGCCACTACCGCAGCCCTGCGAAGGGTTCGATTGCCCAAGAAATTCAAAGCTTTCTTAGCGAACTCGTTGTTTGTGAAGAAATTCATCACTGTATTTTTCATTATGCAGTTTTGATATTGCGTATTTGTTCTAAAGTTGCAAAAATAAAGTTATCGTTGAATAAATCAACATAAATTTTCTTTGAGCTGTAGTTTAAACGCAAATATCGAATGTTTATTTTGTGTGGATAAATATTTTTTTGTGATTAATCAAATTCTGGGTTACGTTCCATCCAACGTGGGTGGCGATATACTTTCACAGGTCTTTCAGGAAGTGTGAAAGTAAAACAGTAGTTCACTTGGATTTCATGTGTTCCAGATTGACTGCGAATCAAATTGTTCATTGGAATGTCATAAGAATAACCCACTCTCAAACGCTGAGTTGATCCGGCACCATTGCCCAAAAGCGGCGGATAGTATCCAAACATCAATGAAAATGATTCAACACCCGTTCCGTAAGCCCTAAAGTTTGCACCACCGGCAAACAAATCATTCCAAGTTACCATTCCTTGCAAATCAATCTGCGGTTTAACGAAACCGGAGTTCGAAGCGGCTTTCACCAAAATTGCTGGTTCTAACACCAAACTTGGATTGCCTAGGAAACTCTCTTGCTTATAACCAGCTACCAAATAGTAATGGCGTTTGGTTTGAGTTGAAATCAACCCGTACATAAATGTTTGGGGTGTCATGTTGGTCACAGACAAACCAGCATAGGCGCCATCCATGATATTCGGCGTAGTGTAATAAGCACCCAAGCCCAAAGTAGTGCGATTGTCGCTCACGTTACCGTTTGGAATCATTGGATCTCCTGGGTCATGTGCACGCAAGCCCGCGCCGTTCAAAGATTTAGACATACTGGCAAAGTCTACACCCAATCTGATGTTTGAACCATCCAACATGGGGTACGCCAATGCAATACCACCCTTCATGAAAGTGGTTGTCTCGTAACCGATTTTGTCGCTCACATATGAGAAAGTAGCTCCACCGTAATTTTTGTCCTTGTAAATGGCTGGAGCTGAAAATCCCAATCCCCCGGTTCTTGGGGCGATGGACGTTTGCATTTTTTCCAAATCCATCATGATAGGATCACCATTTTGGGTTCTCAAATAAGATGTTTGATCATCAAATCCTAACCACTGTTGGTGGGTAATGGCATTCAAACAATATTGCCCTGAAGCACCCGCATATGCCGGGTTGTAGAACAACTTGTTGTAAGTAAAATGCGTAAACATTGGGTCCTGCTGAGACTGTCCCACCCAAGGTGAAACCATGCCAGCCAACGCCAATATTCTTCCCAGTATTTGTTTGTTCATACCTATTTTGGAGTATCTCTCAAAAACAAAAATGATGTAAAATTGCCACATTCCCAAACATTTTTACAAATCATGATGCACATCAGACAAGCATTGGGGTCCAAAAATCATCTACATGCCTTCAAAAATAGCACTACCATCTAACTTCAATCCCATACCAATTGGTAGGTAAATGTAGAAACAATGGTTTATTATTCAATGATTTACAAATCCTTCCATACAATAAAACTACCCCATTTCATTGAAAAATTCCATAGCAACGACCATTAAATCAATCACTCAAAATCTTTCTGTAAAAAAGGTGAATATTTAATGGGGAATAACTAGTGGAAAAGTAGCACTATGGGTGTCCTTTTCACTGCGTATCATTGTATCCTAATATATACACAAATTATGGCTGAAATATTGGTCATCGACGATGAAGCGCCGATCCGCGAAACACTCAAAGAAATCCTCGAATACGAGAATTATACAGTAACCACGGCCGATGACGGCAACAAAGGGTTGCAATTGATACAGAAAAACGACTACGACGTTGTGCTATGTGATGTGAAAATGCCCGGCATAGACGGCATGGAGTTGTTGGATCGTGCACAAGCCTTGAGACCAGACCTCCCATTTATCATGATTTCCGGTCATGGCAATGTGGAGATGGCCATCGACGCCACCAAAAAGGGCGCCTATGACTTTATCACCAAACCACCCGATCTAAATCGCTTGTTGATTTCCATCCGCAACGCCATCGATAGGAACAATTTGGTGAGTGAAACCAAGGTGTTGAAGCGAAAAGTGGCGAAAACTTTCGACATAATTGGAGAGACACCCGCAATTGGTAAAATCAAGGAAACCATAGAAAAAGTAGCACCCACCGAAGCCCGTGTGCTCATCACCGGTGAAAATGGCACTGGAAAAGAGCTGGTCGCCCGCTGGTTACACGAAAAAAGCCAACGTGCGTCCTATGCTTTGGTAGAGGTTAACTGCGCATCAATACCCACAGAACTTATTGAAAGTGAACTGTTTGGGCATGAAAAAGGAAGCTTCACATCGGCCATAAAACAACGCATAGGAAAATTCGAACAAGCCCATGGCGGCACCCTGTTTTTGGACGAAATTGGCGATATGAGCATGGCCGCTCAAGCGAAAGTACTTCGCGCCATACAGGAAGGTAAAATTACCCGTGTGGGTGGCGACAAAGAAATCAAAGTAGATGTGCGCATTGTGGCAGC
>JAIYBO010000171.1 GCA_027488495.1 Bacteroidota bacterium
ATTCGCGCAAGCGACGTGCGATCAATTGGGTATACTGAGAACCAAAGTCGAGAATGAGAATTTTTTCAGTCATGAATCTACCGCAAAGGTACTGAAAATAATAGGATTCTTATGAATTTGGCCTTTCAATTAAGGCAGGATTTCTGTAGGTAAATCCAAAATTTGCTTTACCATCCACAGAGCTGCGTTGCTGCTTCTTTGGATGATTTGTTCGCGGTTGCCAAACATTCGAAATTTCTTAACCATAGAATTTTCTTTATAACTCACGGCGATGTAAACCAATCCTACGGGTTTTTTGTCTGTACCTCCGCCAGGACCTGCAATTCCCGTGGTTGAGATACCCAATTCTACACCAAATTTTTTGCGAACGCCATCGGCCATCGCCAAGGAACAAGCCTCGCTCACGGCCCCATCTTCCTCAAAAATGTGGCTTGGCACACCCAACTCTTTCGATTTTACTTCATTGGAATAGGCAACGATGGAGCCCGGATACACCCCTGAAATGCCCGGTGCTTGCATCAATCGATGAGCCACCCAACCCCCTGTACAGCTCTCGGCCGTGCTGAAAGAAATGTTTTGTTGTATCAAATAGCGAGAAACGTGAAGTGCCGGATCGATGTCTTCCAAACAAAACACATCCTCTTGAATGGTTTGCTGCAGCAGTTTGAAATAATGATCGATACTTATGTCGCTGATGTTTTCAACTTTTTGGGTAAGGCGCAATTTTACCGTATTAAAACTGGGTAAATAGGCCAGTCCCATGTTGTTTGGTAGCGATGCTTCGAATGATTCCAAATCGCGAGAAAGCAAACTCTCTGCTTTTTGTACAGTTACCAATGTGCGATGCTCAACCATGGGGAGGTTGAATTCTTTTTGAAGCTTCGGTATCACTTGGTTTTCCATCAAATGATATACTTCGCCTGGAACGCCTGGTAATGAGATCAGCACTTGATTGTTTTTGTAGAACCACATCCCCGGCGCAGTGCCCACTTCATTCGTTAAAGTCTCGCAGGCTTCTGGCATGTTGGCTTGCACAAGATTGGTTTCTAACATTACGCGCCCCCTTTTTTCGAACATTTTTTGCAGTTGATTCACCACGTTTTCATCCATGCGATAGCCACAGTCGAAGTACTTACACAATGTTTTCTTGGTGATGTCGTCCTTGGTAGGCCCCAATCCGCCCGTTACAATGAGTATATTCACACGTGATTGCGATTCGGATATTGCCGAAAGTATGGCGTTTTCTTGGTCCGATATGGCCGTTTTACGAGAAACAGAAATGCCAATTTTACCCAGTTGCTGTCCAAGATAAGCGCTGTTGGTATCAATGGTTTGTCCAATCAGCAACTCGTCTCCAATGGTAATGATTTCTGCTTCCATGGAACAAAAATACGATGGAGAGGTTGAACTTCGCCATGGCAATCGCTTAACTTTGCTGGGTGTCGTTGCCAATCATTATATATACCGATGGAGCTGCTTTAGGGAATCCAGGGCCGGGAGGTTATGGTGCTGTATTGATGCACGCCCAACATCGGAAGGAACTCTCTGGGGGATTTCGCCGAACCACCAACAATCGCATGGAGTTATTGGCGGTTATCATGGCATTGAAACACATCAAAACACCGGGGTTGCCTATACAGATTTATACGGATAGCAAATACGTTTGCGATGCCATAGAGAAGAAGTGGTTGTTTGGATGGAAAGCCAAAGGATGGAAAAAAGTAAAAAATGTGGATTTGTGGCAGATGTTTTTGGCACATTACGAGATACACAAGCCCAAGTTTTACTGGGTGAAAGGGCATGCTGGCATCAAAGAAAATGAAAGGTGTGATGTTTTGGCTACCACCGCAGCGCAGAGCAAACCCACCGATGTGGATGTGAATTACGAAAGGTACGAGGCAGAGGAAAAAAACACAGATCAATCAACCGGTTCAAGCCGATTGGATTTCTAACAGATTTTTTGCGTTCAGCAACGCCGCTTCTGAAGGGTTTTTGCCGGATAACATCTCTGCGATGGCTACAATCCTGCCGTTTTCATCCAAAGTTTTAATTTGTGTTTCGCTGATATCGGCCTCATTGTTTTTATAAACGAAGAGCTGTTGGTTGCCGGAACAAGCCACTTGGGGTAGGTGAGTGATGGCCAAAATCTGTTGCTTACCACCTTGTTTCCGCATTAAATATCCCAATCTGCTTGCAACTTCTCCGCTCACGCCGGTATCGGCTTCATCGTAAATGAGCGTTGGTAATTGTTTCAGCTCTGCGATGATCGTTCTCAAGCAAAAATTCAACCGCGAGATTTCTCCGCCCGATGCCACTTTTTCTATGGGCATGGGGTGTTGACCTTTGTTTGCACTGAAATGAATGGCCACTCTTGAATTGCCGTATTCGTTGTAGTTATCACCCATCGATTCAACCAAAACTTCCATCTGTGCGAAAGGCATTTCCAACTGATGCAATTGTTCAACCACTCGTTTCGACAGGGCGTCTTTGGCTGCTTGCCTCATGCCATGCAAATCTTTCGCTTCGAGTTCCATCTGTTTGAACAAAGCAGAAATTTGCTCCTCGATTTCTGTGATTTCCGCCTCTAAATGATTCTCTCCAACCTGTCCTTGCTGCAACAATGCAAACTTTTCCATGAGTTCCATTGAAGTATTGCAACCATGTTTTCTCAACAACAATTGCAAAGCACTGAATCGCTGGTTCAGTTGTTCCAGTTTTTCTGGGTTGCTTTCATAAGATCCTGCCGAACTTTGAATGTCGCGAGCCAATTCTTTCGCTTCTACGCCCATACTTTGTATGCGCTCGAAATAATCGTATAGTTCGCTCGATAGTCCTGTAAAGCCTTTCAATTCCGACTTCAATTGGCCGATCAGATCGATCAAACTGCCTTGGCCACCATCTAAAATGGCATCTATTTTGGAAAGAGAAGTTTCAAGTTCAGAGGATTGACTCAATAGTGCGATATCTTTTTCCAATTGGTCTTCTTCGCCTTCAATGGGTGCGAACTGTTGCAGTTCATCCAACAGATAATTGTTATAATCAGAATCGCTCCGAATCTTGGCAAGCGCTTGTTGCTTTGATTTGAGCGAAGTTTTGAGTTGGTTTATGGTGATATACGTTTTTTGGTATTTCGCCAAGGCTAGATCTGCACCACAGTAGGCATCTAGCAATTTCATTTGCTCTTCATTCTGCGTTACGAGCAGTCCGGTGTGTTGCGAATGAATTTCAAGCAGTTGAGTGCCTAGCCATTTGAGCTCTGATACGGTAACTTGCGACTCATTGATGAAAGATCGTGTTTTTCCGTTGGGAGCCCATTCTCTGCGCACTGTGCAATGATCTGAATAATCAATGTCTCTATCTTCAAAGGCCGTTTTCAATCCCATGGAAGCGATATAAAAGTCTGCCTCTATGACACATTTTTCTGTGGGATCTAGAATCGCCGAACTATCGCTGCGATCGCCCATCACCAGACCAATCGCCCCCAATAAAATGCTCTTACCCGCGCCCGTTTCTCCTGTGATTGAGGTGAAGCCGGGTTTGAAATCAATGTCGAGCGACTTTATCAGTGCATAATTTTTGATTTTCAGTTGGGTAATCATTTTGTTGTAAGTGCTTTAACGGGTGATGATGGTGTTCAATGTCCACAAGTTGTCTTGGATATCCTTCTTGTGTTCGATGGCTTCTTGGAATGAGGTGAATTTGATTTTGCCGTCTACCACACCAACCGCTTGGTTTTTTTCACCTTCGATGAGCGCTTTTACCGCGTGTGCACCCAATCTTGAGGCCAATATACGGTCATTGGCTGTGGGTCGTCCGCCGCGCTGTACATGCCCCAAAACGGTGACTTTACAATCAGAATCGGGATATATGCCTTGGAATTTCTTCGCGATATCATACGCATGTCCTTCTTCTTCTCCTTCAGCAACTACAAAAATGCTAAACTCTTTTTTACGGGCTTTGGCTTCGTACAATTTCACAATATCGGCAAATTCATTGCCTCGCTCTGGAATAAAAATACCTTCTGCGCCTCCCGCAATGCCTGCATGCAGTGCAATGTGTCCGGAATGTCTACCCATTACTTCAATAAAAAATATGCGATTGTGTGCGTCTGCTGTATCTCGGATTTTATCAATGGCATCCATGGCTGTATTGATCGCGGTGTCGTATCCAATGGTTGCATCTGTACCCCACAAATCGTTGTCGATGGTACCCGGACATCCGATACTTGGCAAGCCAAATTCCTTTTCAAATATCATTGCACCGGTGTAAGTGCCATTTCCCCCAATACAAACCAAACCTTCGATGCCTAGGGCTTTCAAGTTTTCATGGGCTTTTTTCCGGCCTTCGGGTGTCATGAATTCCTTGCTGCGGGCTGTTTTTAAGATTGTGCCACCCATTTGAATGATGTTGGCTACGCTGCTCGCGGTCATGGGATGGATTTCATTTTCGATAAGCCCTTGGTAGCCACGGTGGATACCATAAACTTCCAAATTATAATGAACACAGGCGCGAATAACCGCCCGAATACAGGCATTCATTCCCGGGGCGTCGCCGCCAGATGTGAGTACAGCAATTTTTTTCACGGTTTACAAAATACGACAAAATTTCGTTGCGATTATTAACAAAAAACCCCGCGAATGCGGGGTTTTTGTATAAAATTTTGTGTTATAGCAGTTTCGATCAGTTGTCGATCTTTTTGTAGCTAAATTCAACGTAATCGTTGTGATTACCAGCGGCAGTCAAATCTTGGATTTTGGTTACCTTGATAATATACAAACCGAATGGCAAATCCTGGCCAGACTTAACAATATATACATCATTCACTGCCAAAGTGGTTGTAGTTGCTACAGCAGATGCGCTGTTTGCCTTCCACAAGTTGTACAAATAAGTGGTAGTTGATGCATTTGTGTAATCATTGGCAGACACCTTCAAGAATTTGCTGTTGTTGTCTGAACCCCAAATTTTAGAGAACTGGTCCATGGAAGATGTGGTTTTGTCCATCAAATCCTTTACAGTAGCACTCGCATTGGTTAATAAACCCACTCCTTTGTTCAAGTCATAGGCGTTCTCAAATCCTGTGTTTCTCGCGTTGTATATCAACTGATTCGCAAAACCTACCAAAGGAGCAGTAGGGGGGATAACAGTGATTTTTACAGAAACTGTAGCGGTTTGACCGTTGGCATCTTTTGCGATGAAGTTGTAGGTTACAATATCATCTACGCTGGCTGCCAAACGATTTTTGATAACAAAAGCTACTGCATTGCCTGTAACTGAAGTGTCCTTGATCATCACAGAGGGCTTGCCATTGATGCTGTAATTTGCAGTGATGTTGCTCAATGCTCCAGAACCCGAAGTTGCTGAAATAGAGAAAGACAATAATGAGTCACTCATTACACTGATGTCGCTACTTACAAATTTTGCACCAGCTGTTAATGAAATTGATGGTTTTGGATCGTTGCTATCGCCACCGCAAGAGCCCAAAAAGGCAACCACAGGCAAAGTCA
>JAIYBO010000073.1 GCA_027488495.1 Bacteroidota bacterium
GATCGCACGGCGATGGCTAAAACGGTGGGTTTGCCTTTGGCGATGGGTGTGGAAACATTTCTAGAGGGTGAATCTCAGGGGGTGGGTGCGGTTGTGCCGTTTGAAAAATCTTGGTATCAACCCATTCTGCACAAACTTGAAAATCAAGGAATAGTGTTTCGGGAGTATTTGGGATAGACCAATTATCCACACCGTGAAAATCTACTGCGGTTTGGCGTTAATTTTGATAGGTAAAGTCGCAGCCCAATTTATGAAAACACCGTTATTTTTTTTAAGCAGTAAGTCCTTGATAGTTAGTGCATTGTTTTTAATGGCAGGCACAGGCATCAATTCACTGATGGCTCAATCAAAGCAGCCAACAGCTAAGCCAGGAACTGCGGCGAAACCAGCAGCTGCAAGAAAGCCAGCAACTACAGGAACTACAGGTGAGACAGCATCGACTACGGAGCTGACTAAGCCTGTGATTGATAGCGCTGCACCTGCGATTTTGGCAACGGATACCATATTTACTTTGCAGGAGAAATTAATGGGACATACCTCGTCTACCGAGTCTGTGGCAATATCGCCCAATGGGAAATGGGTGGCAACGGGTGGATGGGATCGCAAGGTGTTGTTGTATTCATTGGATAGCAATGGTTTTTTTAAGTTGGTGCAAACGTTCACCGGCCATAACGGGGCGGTTACTTGTTTGATGTTTGATGCTCAGAGCACGATGCTGGCGAGTGGGTCTAAGGACTTCTCTTTGCGCGTTGTGGACATTGCTACAGGTGCTTTGAAATTCCAGACGATGGATCATCGCGATGCCATTACCGCGGTGGAATTTGAGGCCACGGGCAAATTTGTGATGACGGCCTCCATGGATGGTACCATTCGATTGTACGACATTGCCAATCCCACAAACAATCAAAAGCCCAGATTTTATACATACGGCAAGCCAGTGAATGATCTGTTGGCTGCGCCCAATGGCAAAACCTTTTTTGTGGCGAACAACGGAAATAACGATGTGGAATCCATTGATTTTACTGGGAAAGTCTATCAGAAGTTTACTGGGGTTCATACCATGCCCGTGAATTGTTTGACGCTCTCTAATAACAAGCGTTTGTTGGTGACGGGTGGCAATGATAAATCCATTGTAATTTGGGATATCGCAACCGCTAAGCCGGTTAAGACGTTGTTGGGACACACATGGAAAGTGAATTCTGTGTCATTCACCAAGAATGATCAATATTTGGTATCTACGGGAAATGATGGTGAAATACGCATTTGGGATGTGAATACTGGTGTTTGTGTGTCTGTTCAAAAGAATTTGATTACTACGGCACGCGAAGCGGTTTTTACGCCCAACATGAAGCAGATTTTGGTATCGGGCAAAATGGTGGCCCAAGGAGCGACCTACGGTGCATTGGTGTATCGCACGCCGCCATTGTGGCACAAGGCGAAAGCAAAACCTGTGAAGCCTGAGCCCGTGAAATCGGCCACACCAGGGAAGCCGGCAACTGCGCCACGCGGTCCAAAACCGCCAGTAAAACCGTAAATTTGTAATATGTCTGATATCAGTATCAATAGTGGCAAGGCACCCGAGCCTGTGGGCCTTTATCCTCATGCGAAAAGAGTGGGGAATTTGTTGTTTTTGAGTGGGGTGGGTCCGAGGGAAAAGGGCACCAAGAAAATTCCAGGCGTTGAATTGGGTGATCAAGGAGAGATTGTGAGTTACGACATTGAACTTCAATGCAGGAGTGTGTTTCAGAATGTGCGATGGATTTTAGAGGATGCAGGAAGCAGCTGGGACAAGATTGTGGATGTAACGGTGTTTTTGACCAATATGAGAGATGATTTTCCCATTTACAATCGTTTGTGGGCTGAGTATTTTGGTGAAAACCCTCCTTGCAGAACTACATTAGAAATCAATTGCTTGCCTACACCCATCGGTATTGAGCTGAAGGTGCTGGCCACCATCGATTAACGGCTTATGATAGAAGCACAGCGCATACAGTTTTTGGATTATATCGCCAAAACAAAACGTATGTCGGTGCACACCGTTTCTGCCTACAGCGGCGATTTGTTGCAGTTTATGGACTTTTTAGCCACGCAGTACGTGGTGGAGCTGAACGATTGCAAAGCGGTCCATGTACGTGGTTTTATGGCGATGTTATTGGAGAATGGACTTACTGCCCGATCTGTGCATCGCAAGGTGTCGAGTGTAAGGGGTTGGTTCAAGTATTTGCGCAAGCAGGGTCAGTTGAAAGTGGATCCGTTGAGTAAAATTATCTTGCCCAAGATGCCGAAGGTTTTGGTAAAAGACATTCCGGCCATGGACTTGCACAATATGTTTGCGAGGTTTCCGTGGGAGGAAGTTGACAATGGTGCAAGGGATCGATTGATGTTGCTGTTGATGTATACAACTGGCATGCGATTGAGTGAATTGATTGGATTGAAGGTGGGCGATGTGGATTTTTATCGCAACAATTTGCGGGTTTTGGGTAAGCGGAACAAGGAGCGGATCATTCCGATGCATCCGGAGATGGTGGATTGGTTAAAGGTGTATTTGGCGGATCACGTTGGAGATTTTTTGTTTGTTACAGAGCGCGGAAAGCCTTTGTATCCAATGTATGTCTATCGATTGGTGAATCATTACTTGAAGTTGTTTTCACACGCTGCCAAGACAAGTCCGCACGTATTGCGACATAGTTTTGCGACGCACATGTTGAACAACGGTGCCAATTTGTTGGCGATCAAGGACATTTTGGGACATGCGAATTTGTCGGCCACCCAAGTATATACGAAGAATTCATTTGAGAAGTTGAAGCAGGTTCATGCTTTGCATCCCCGGAAGTAGTGGTTTTGGTATGAATGTAGGCGGCGATGGCCATTGAGGGGTGTGTTTTTACCTCTGATGGGGCCGTTGCTGTTTTGCGCAGAAGCAACAGGAACTAGCGATTTTGCTCCTGATTGTTTGTTGCTTGTGGGTTGAACAAAAAAAGCCATCCCTTGGGATGGCTTGAGTATATCTTTTGGAGGTAGATGGATTATCCTTCTACGTCGGCGATTTGCATCTGTTGTTTGTATGCAGCGCGGATTCTCTGCATACGCTTGGTGATGCAAGGCTTTTCGAAAGCTTGACGTGCGCGAAGTTCTTTAACTACACCAGTTTTTTCAAACTTCTTCTTGAACTTCTTCAATGCTTTCTCGAGCGAATCGTTTTCTTTTACGTTAATTACAAGCATGTTAAATTTTATTTTGGGTCACAAAAATATGCATTTTTTTTGAAAAAGGCAAGTATTTTTAATCTTTCAGGATGTTACGAGAAATTACGAGTTTTTGGATTTCGCTGGTACCTTCTCCGATGGTGCAAAGTTTGCAATCGCGGTAGAATTTTTCAACTGGGAAATCTTTTGTATATCCATATCCACCAAAGATTTGCACGGCTTCATTGGCGCAATACACGCTCACTTCTGACGCGTAGTATTTGGCCATGGCGCCTTCTTTTGTCATGTTGAGGCCTTTGTTTTTTCTATCAGCGGCTTCAAGTGTGAGGAGTTCGGCGGCTTCGATGCGGGTGGCCATGTCGGCCAATTTGAAGGCGATGGCTTGGAAGTTGGAGATGGATTTTCCAAATTGCTCGCGTTCTTGAGAGTATTTCACACTTGCTTCGAAAGCGCCTTTGGCGATGCCTAAGGAGAGGGCTGCGATGGAGATTCTACCACCGTCGAGCACTTTCATGGCTTGGATGAATCCGTCGCCGATGTTGCCTAAGACTTGGCTTTCATGTACTCTGCAGTCTTCGAAAATCATTTCTGCGGTTTCGCTGGCGCGCATGCCCAATTTATTTTCTTTTTTTCCACCTTGAAACCCAGGGGTTCCACGTTCAACCACGAAAGCGGTGATTCCGCGTGAATCAAGTAGGTCGCCTGTTCTGGCCAAAACTACGGCAATATCGCCGGTGATTCCGTGGGTGATCCAGTTTTTGGCGCCGTTCAATACCCAATATTCACCGTCTTTCTTGGCGGTGCATTGCATTCTTAGCGCATCGGATCCGGTGTTGGCTTCGGTGAGGCCCCAAGCACCAATCCATTCAGCGGTTGCCAATTTGGGTAGCCATTTCATTTTTTGTTCTTCGTTTCCGAAGGCCATAATGTGTCCAGTGCAAAGGCTGTTGTGGGCTGCCATACTCAATCCGATGGAGCCACATACTTTGGCGAGTTCTTCAATGCCGGCCACGTATTCAAAATAGGAAAGGCCAGAACCGTTGTATTTTTCAGGAACCAAAACACCCATCAATCCCAATTCGCCGAGGGCTTTGAAGATGTGTACGGGGAAGGTTTGTGCTTCATCCCATTCCATGAGGTTTGGACGGATGTTCTTTTCTGCAAAATCGCGTACGGTTTGACGTACCATTTGCACACTTTCACTTTCTTGGAAACTGGCCATAATCTGTATCGCAAAGATAGAAAATGAACGCAGTAAAAATGTGCTACTTATTGTAATTTACGATATGTTCACAAATGGCCTTTATTATTTGTTGCTGAAAGCCAAATAGGGGGTAATTGGATCTTTTTCTTGGGGTGTTAATCCTTGCATATTGTTCCAATCGGTTGGTGTGAGGTTGGGGTGCTGCGTAAAAAATGGATGCAGGATTTTGGCTTTGAGTGGACCAATATACGGGTGAGTATAGAGCTGTTTCCAGGCGGGGGTGGTGTTGATTTTAACGGTGGGCGTATTGGTGGCGGTCCAAGATTCGATCAGTAGTTGGGCCAATAGGGTGTCGATTTTGGGTACTTCCATGATTTGGTGTGGGTTTGCAAATCCACCCAATTTGTTTTTGTATTTCACGATGCGTTTTGCCGTTGCAGGGCCGATGCCGGGTAAATGTTCCCAGTCGCTGCTATCGAGCTGGTTCCAATCGAGTTTTTTGGGAAACGGATTGTCTTTTTTGAGTTTAACAAGAAGCTCTGAGACCAGCTTAGCGCTATCTGGCGAAAATTGCAATGGGGTATTTTTGTGTTGCGAATTTCGCAATGCCAACAATAGGTCTAGGGCGAGTTTTGCTTGCAGCGGCTTGCCATTTTTCCATGCCTGATAGCGGTCTTCTTTCCATTCGCGTTTGTACGGGTACTTGCGGAATTTATTCCCATTGGGTGTGTCTGGTGTTTGCTGTGGGGCAATTGTTTTTCCTAATGTTTTGGCGTGTTGCGATTGTGTGTGGCAGCGCACAATGGCCAAAAAAGAAAGGGTCGTTATGGCAAACCATAACGACCCTTGGGTGATATTTTTTCTCAGTTCCAGCACGATTTCATCTGTCTTGATCAGACAGAATCGAAATTATGCGAACTCAGCGAGTTTTTCTTTGCGATATTCGCCAGCGTCTAATTTGTTTTTGATGGATTTAAAAGCATCGATGGTTTCTTTTACATCCTCCAGCGAGTGAACTGCAGTGGGTATCAAACGCAAGATGATCATGCCTTTGGGGACAACTGGGTACACTACGATGCTGCAGAAAATGTTGAAATTCTCTCTTAAATCGTGGGTTAGGTGCGTGGCTTCGGGTATGGTTCCGTTCAAAACCACGGGAGTTACGGGCGTGGTTGTGATACCTATGTTGAATCCTGCTTCTTTCAAGCCATTTTGCAAGGCGTTGGTGATCGTCCACAGTTTGTCTTTCAACTCAGGCTGTGTGCGAATCATCTCGAGGCGCTTGATTGAACCAACTACCAATGGCATTGGCAATGCTTTGGCGTAGATCTGAGAACGCATATTGTAACGCAAGAATTTGATTACATGGGGTTCAGACGCGATGAATGCGCCAATGCCTGCCATTGATTTTGCAAAGGTGGAGAAGTAAATGTCAACCCCTTCGATACAGTCTTGTTCTTCTGCTGTACCTGCGCCTGTTTTGCCCATCGTACCGAAACCATGTGCATCGTCTACGAAAAGTCTGAAATTGAACTTTTCTTTCATGGCAACGATTTCTTTCAACTTGCCCTGAGAGCCGGTCATGCCGAAAACACCTTCAGTGATTACCAAAATGGCGCCGCCGGTAGATTCTACCAATTTGGTGGCACGCTTCAGTTGTTGCTCAAGGCTTTCCATGTTGTTGTGGTTGTAAACGAATCGTTTTCCCATGTGCAAACGAACACCATCGATGATACAAGCATGCGATTCGGCATCGTACACAATCACATCGTGGCGATCAACCAAAGCATCAATGGCACTCAATACACCTTGGTATCCATAATTGAGGAGGATGCAATCGGGTTTTTGTACAAAGCTGGCGAGGTCGCGTTCGAGTTGCTCATGGTAGTTGCTATTGCCGCTCATCATTCGGGCGCCCATGGGGTATGCCATACCAAACTGCGCTGCTGCGTCGGTATCGGCTTTCATTACATCGGGGTGATTGGCCAATCCCAAGTAGTTGTTTAAGCTCCAGTTCAAGCGTTCTTTTCCGCGGAAAATCATTCTTGGACCGATGGGGCCTTCTAATTTTGGGAACGTGTAATAACCGTGCGCGTCATCGGCGTGTTGACCCAAAGGACCCATACGCTCATGCAGTTTGTCGAAAATGTCTCTCATGATGTTTGACTACAAATAGATTGATACAAATTTAATGGTGTATTTATAATTGCTGATACACAAGTTATTCGCTGTTTGTGAATAAGGTGAATTTCCATCGGATAAAAGGATGGTCGGGTCAACGATGTGGGCTGGTTCAAGGGGTTTTTCATCGCCCTACTATGAAAACGCAAGGGCTTTTACCCAAAGATTCCACTTTTCTTTTCCATGCGCTGATGGGCTGGGTAACGATGCTTTCGTTTTCAGAGTGCAGGTCTTTGGCGATGCAAAGGAGCATGTCTTGAGGTAGGTTTTTGCAAAAGAACTGCAGCAATCGATCGGTGCGATAGGGGGTTTCGATGAACAAATGGCTGTGTTTGTCTGTGGCCTTATTGTTGAGCAAGGTGGTGAGTTGTTTGATTTCATTTTCATTGATCGGTGGATAACCGTGAAAAGTGAAAGTTTGGCCATTCAATCCACTTCCCGCCAAGGCCAACATCAAGCTGTTTGGTCCCATGATGGGTTTAACGTCCCACCCACGTTGGTGTGCCAAGGCAACGGCCACTGCGCCAGGGTCGGCAATGCAAGGCATGCCCGCTTCGGAGGCCACACCAATGAGTTTGCTGTGTTTGATGTCTTTGAAAAACTTTTCAAGCTCTTGCTTGGGCGTGCGCACATTGAATTCGAAAATATCTAGATCGTTCAAAGGGATGCCCACTTTGAGGCTCGATAAAAATCTACGCAGTGTTCTAGCGTCTTCTGCCACCCAGTGCATAATGGGTTTGATGGATTCAATGTAATTGGGGGTGTTCATCCAACCCCAGCTCAATTCTCCTATGGGTAAGGGGACCAATACCAACTGCGTATTGGCGATTTGTTTCTGGCTGTCTTCCGCAACAGGGCTTTCGAGGGGGCTGTTTTCCATGGCTGCAAATTTCATTCTTATTGGTCAAACATTTTGATGAATCTTTTTTTGATGTTTTCATGTCATTTAAATGTAAGGTCAATTCAATGACTGAAGAGAATGAAGTACCTTTGTTGGGTGAGCTTTGTAAATCGACTCAAACAACGTTGGAACGTTGAAAAGGCCTGGATGGTATGGGTGATATTGTTGGTGTTTGCCTTAACGGGATTCACTGTGATGTACCTGAAAAAGTTTGTTAAACCCTATTTGGGTGAAGAGTGGTGGGTGGATATGGTGTATTACATCGTGATTTTGCCTGTTTACAATTTGCTTTTACTGATGTATGGGTTTTTGTTCGGACAGTTCAAATATTTTTGGGCTTTTGAGCAAA
This sequence comes from Bacteroidota bacterium, assembly GCA_027488495.1. Lineage (GTDB taxonomy): Bacteria > Bacteroidota > Bacteroidia > NS11-12g > UBA955 > UBA955. The sequence goes on from JAIYBO010000073.1 coordinate 7,842, forward strand.
GGTTTTTCAAGAGAATGTTCGGAAAATCAAAATGATTACCAAAGAATCGGTATTGGCGGCATTGTCGCATGTAGACGACCCTGATCTCAAAAAAGATTTGGTCACTTTGGGGATGATTGAGGATTTGGTCATTGGCGATAAAATTTCTTTTACGATTGTTTTAACTACGCCTGCATGTCCAATGAAAGACATGATGGTGAATGCATGTAAAACAGCGATTCGCATGATGGTGGACCCCAATATCGAAGTGGATGTGGCAACAACCAGTCGTGTACGTGGCAGCATACCAATGTCGGAAACTTTGCCCGGCGTGAAACACGTGATTGCTGTGGCTTCGGGTAAGGGCGGTGTGGGTAAAAGTACTTTATCGGCCTCTCTCGCATTGGCATTGCACGGAATGGGTGCGAAGGTGGGTTTGTTGGATGCGGATATTTATGGCCCCAGTGTACCAACCATGTTTGGCGTTTCCGAATCGCCACAGATGTATATGAAGGGCGACAAACAAATCATGATTCCGGTGGAAGCCAAGGGTTTGAAGTTGTTGAGTATTGGGTTTATGACGGCGCCAGGACAGGCAATTGTTTGGCGCGGTCCGATGGTGTCATCGGCGTTTCGGCAATTTGTGCAAGACACCGATTGGGGCGATTTAGACTATCTGATCATTGATTTACCGCCAGGAACGGGGGATGTTCAGTTGAGTTTGGTGCAGAATGTGCCTCTCACTGGGGTGGTGATTGTGACAACGCCGCAGGAAATGGCTTTGACTGATGCCCGCAGGGCGATGGGGATGTTCTCTATGGAAGCGGTGAACAAGCGGATTTTGGGGGTGGTTGAAAATATGAGTTATTTCACTCCGGACGATGCGCCTGATAAAAAATACCGATTGTTTGGCGAAGGCGGAGGCAAATTGATCAGTGAAGCCTATAATGTGCCGTTTTTGGGTGAGTTGCCATTGAATCCAGCCTTGATGAAAGCGGTGGATATGGGCGAGTTAACGAAAGATTCGCCAGAGTTGTTGCCGTATTTCGCTGTTGCTGGGGCGTTGGCACAACAGGTGAGTATGCTGCAAATCACAAAATAATATTACTTTTGCCTACCATGAGTGACATCAATCAACAAGTAGAGCAGGTATTAGAAACCATTCGGCCCTATCTGCATGCCGATGGCGGTGATGTTGAATTGGTTGAGGTGAGTGCGGAATTGGATGTGATTTTGAGGTTGACAGGCGCTTGTAGCACTTGTAGTATGAGCGAGATGACAATGACCGCAGGGATTGAGGAGAGTTTGAAACGTGCGATTCCAAATATTGGAAAAATTACTGCCTTAAAGAATTAATTATGTTTGCCCGGCTCCTGATGGCATTGCGTGGGAATGGTGCATCGGAGGGAAAGCCATATTTTGGGACACAGGCTTTGGGTATCCCATTGGTGGCTACGGTGTTTCTTGTGTTGCGCATATTGTTGTTGGCAAAACCAATCTCTGCAATTCACGATGAAAGTTTTTGGGTTGAATTGAGCGCGGGTTTTGGCCGCCTTCAGTTTTTAGATATTGCGCTGCTGAGTGTTTGTATTTGGGTGTATACTGCCGATTTTTTCAACGATGTTTTGCACTGGGATGCGCGGGGTGTTTCGATGCGTTCATGGCAGGTATTGTGGGTTTTGTATTGGGGGTTGATGCCCTTTTTTGTGTTATTTCTGGTTGCCTCGTTCGCAATGTTTTCAATGGATAACGTGTTGGTTTTGGGGTTGATGGCACTGAGTCAGTTGAAATTTGCCATTGCGGGTGGAGTGGGTTATTTGCTCCTGCATCGTTGGGGCGGTAAATCCTTTGCTTGGCTGGGACCATTTTTTATTGCTTTTGCCTTCGCAACGGCATTGTTCTGGGACGAGCCTGCCTTGTTTGGATTGGTGAAATGGTGGCAGGGATTTATGGTGTTTTGGCTCAATGTTTTGTTGATGCAATGGTTTGAGCAAGACAAAGATGCGGCATCTGAATCGAACAATGTTTGGCTAACGGTTTCATCTGTTTGGCTCAAGGCGATGTGTGCGTTGCTGGTCATTGGGGTGATGGGTATTTGGTTTATTGCTGATCACAGGTCGTGGGGCGTTCTGGCTCTCTTGCTGCTTTACGGGGCGATGGCCCTTAAGCCTGGGTATTTTCGATTTGGTAGACGGTACCGATTGCTCATCGATGGGGCCTTGGTGCTTTGGTTACTATGATTTAAATCATATTTACACCTTTTTGCCGTCATGGTTTGATGGTGTTTTCGTTTGCAATTTGCGACCATGGCTGAAGTTGCTGTTGAATCGCACATTTGTTATCACTGTGGCACCGGTACACGGAGGGTTGTTCGATATGCGGACAAAGATTTTTGCTGCGATGGATGCAAATCTGTGTATGCCCTTTTGGAACAAAACGAACTCTGTCAGTACTATGATTTAAACAGCCATCCAGCGGGAAGTCAAGCAGTGGGTTTGGATGGGGCGTTGAAGGAACAATCGCACAAATTCGCCTTTCTCGACAACAAGGAAATTGCACAGCAGTTGTATGTGTTTTCCAGCGATTCAGAATGTCATATCGAATTTTATTTACCCCAAGTGCATTGCAGTTCATGCGTGTATTTGTTGGAGAATTTGCATAAACTGTTGCCGGGTGTGGCGATGTCTGCATTGAATTTCTCCAAGAAAACGCTCAAAGTTTCATTTTCTCCTGCCGAAACATCGCCCAGAAACATCGCCCAATTTTTAACGGGCATTGGTTATGAGCCGTATTTTAGTTTGAGTGATTTGGGGGATGGCAATGCGCAGCGAGGTGGGTTGGTGAAAGGGGCTTCACAACAGCGATTGTATCGATTGGGGGTTGCGGGTTTTTGCTTTGGAAACATCATGCTGTTGAGTTTTCCGGAGTATTTTGAATGGGGGCGGGGCGATTTGGACGGTTTGAAATCGTATTTTTTGGTTTTGAATCTGATTCTCATTGTGCCGGTGATGCTGTATAGCGCTCAGGAGTTTTATTCGCTGGCATGGGGCGGACTGAAGAAGAGGTATCTCACCATTGATTTACCCATTGTTTTGGCGATGTTGATCACGCTTGGAAGGAGTTTGTACGAGGTGGCCAATCACCTAGGGCCCGGGTATTTTGATTCACTGAGTGGGATCGTGTTTTTTATGTTGTTGGGTAGATTTTTGCAAGATAAAACCCATCAAAAATTGTCGTTCGATAGGGATTATACATCTTATTTTCCTTTGAGTGCATCGGTGTGGAAGGCGGGTAAGACAAACAGTGTTCCCTTAACAGAAATTCAAAAGGGCGACGAATTGGTGATTCACAATCAGGAATTGATTCCTGTGGATGCCAGGTTGGCGCATGGCATCGCACACATCGATTACAGTTTTGTGACTGGAGAGAGCAATCCGGTGAGTGTTCAGGCGGGTGAATGGCTGTATGCTGGAGGCCGGCAGCTTGCGGGCAGCATACGTGTGATTGCTGAAAAATCGATGTCGCAAGGATACTTGGTATCGCTCTGGAACAAATCAAAACAACGCAGTGAAACCTCGTCTGGTATAGAAAACAATTACGTACACAAAGCCAGTCAGTGGTTTACGGTTGCGCTTTTTACCATCGCCATTGGTGCTGCGGCGTATTGGTGGGTGGTTGATGCGAGTCGGGTTTGGAAGGCGGTGACATCCGTATTGATTGTTGCTTGTCCTTGCGCGTTGCTATTGAGTGTGACGTTTACGCACGGACATCTGCTATCGGTACTGGCGAAAAATGGTTTGTATGTGCGCGGGGCATCGGTATTGGAATCGTGGCGGAGGGTGACGGTGGCGATTTTTGATAAAACTGGAACTTTGACTCACAGTGGCAGGCCCAAAATATCTTTTCAGGGCGGTGAGTTGAGTTCATCGGTGTGGGATGCGCTGGGGGCTTTGGCTTTGGAGAGTTCGCACCCTTATGCGAGGAAGGTGGGCCATTGGCTTGATCGGATGCGTGTGCCCATTTCAGACGTGGTTAATGTGGTTGGACAGGGAGTGGAGGGTGCTGTAGACGGAGTGAAATATCGATTGGGGAATAAGCGTTTTGTGGGGTTGAGTGCAGGCATGTGGGTTGGCATGGATGGCTTGGTGAATCACAGTGGTTTTGCTGTAGGTGGATTGGGTGAGAGTGTTTCAGCGGCGACGCGAAATGGGGGTGATTTGGACGTTTCAGGGGGGAGTGAAATATGGTGTTCGGTGGATGGCGTTGTGGTGGGCAAGTTTGTTTTGTTCAGTGCCTATAGGGATGGTTTGCGGGGGATGCTGCGTCGTTGGCGGGATGATGGCAAAGTGGTGCATGTGGTTAGCGGCGATACAGCTTCGGAGAAAAGGGTTTTGCAAGAATTGCTGCCCATAGGGTCTGTGTTGAAATTTGAGCAAAAGCCCCACCAAAAACAGGAAATTGTGAAGTCGTTGCAGGGCATGGGGGAGGTGGTTATGATGGTGGGCGATGGTTTGAACGATGCTGGGGCGCTGATGGAGGCTGATTTCGGCATTGCGGTTTCGGAGGATATGGGATATTTCTCACCGGGTTGTGATGCCATATTGATGGGGGATTCTTTGCCCAAATTGCATGCTTTGTGGCGACTGGTGCAGCGGGGAAAGCGGGTGATTTGGTGGAGTTTTTTCGTGAGTATTTTGTATAATTTGGTGGGGTTGAGCTTTGCGGTGAGGGGTGATTTGAATCCCATGATTGCGGCGATATTGATGCCGGCAAGTTCCATTAGCATTGTGTTGTTCACTTGGTTGGCCACGCTGTATGGCAGTTGGCGAGAAGGCCTTCGGTAAGAGAGTTCCAAAACATGATAATTGTCACAGATTGCTGTGAGGTATGTCATTGCGTGCCCATCTCAATTGTGGTCTATTTGAGTCATTCAAACGGGTGATAATATGTCGGTAGTAATTCTCTTGATGATTTGCAGTATTTGTGTGGCTGGCGGCTTTTTGGTGGCCTATTTATGGAGTGTGAAGAAAGGGCAATTTGATGATTTGGAGGCCAGTGGGTTTCGGATCTTGCACGACACCAAGCCCGTGGCTGACAAGGGGGATTTTCAAAATTCCAAAATTCCAAAATGATAAAAATTAATAAAATATAACTCTATGCAACTAGAACGTTTTTCGTACGACAACAAGATTGTTAAGTGGTTTGCGATGGCCACCATTGTTTGGGGGGTCGTTGGATTTTTGGCGGGGCTGTTGATTGCGTTGCAATTGGCATTTCCTGC
>JAIYBO010000159.1 GCA_027488495.1 Bacteroidota bacterium
ATCATCCACATAACAAAAGCTTCTGGTCTGACTGCCATCGCCAAACACGGTAAGATCCTCACCGCGAAGGGCTTGTCCCATAAATGCTGGCAATACACGACCGTCGTTTAGACGCATTCGCGGTCCATAGGTATTGAAAATCCGCACAATACGGGTCTCTAATCCATGAAACGTGTGATATGCCATTGTAATCGCCTCTTGGAAACGCTTGGCTTCATCATAAACACCCCTCGGACCCACTGGATTCACATTGCCCCAGTAATCTTCTGTTTGAGGATGCACCGTAGGATCACCGTACACTTCTGAAGTACTGGCCACCAAAATCCTCGCCTTTTTTGCCATCGCAAGTCCCAACAAATTATGGGTTCCCAAAGACCCCACTTTCAAGGTTTGAATGGGTATTTTCAAATAATCAATGGGCGATGCAGGAGAAGCGAAATGCAAGATATATTTCAAGTCACCCGCAACATGAACAAACTTGCTCACGTCGTGGTTGTGAAACTCAAACTGCTCCAAAGGAAACAAATGTTCGATATTTCTCAAGTCACCCGTGATGAGATTGTCCATCCCAATCACATGATAACCTTCTTTCAAGAATCGCTCACACAAATGACTTCCTAAAAAGCCGGCGGCGCCTGTTATTAAAACTCGTTCTCTTTTCATTTGATGTCTTTACGACCGATGCTATAATAAGTGTATCCATGTTTGCGCATGGTATCCATTTCAAATACATTGCGGCCATCGAAAATCACTTTTTCCGCCAACAAGGTATCCAATTTTCCAAAATCAGGGGTTCTAAACTCAGGCCATTCAGTAGCAACTACCAAGAAATCCGCACCCTCTAAAGCGGCATACATCTTCTCTGAAAACACCACGCTATCGCCCAAAATGCGCTGTACATTTGGCATCGCTTCTGGATCATAACACTGCACCTTAGCACCTCTTTGCAATAACGCATCGATCATTTCCAAAGCTGGGGCCTCACGAATGTCATCGGTATTCGGCTTAAACGCCAATCCCCACATCGCCACGGTTTTCCCTTTGATATCGCCGTAATGCGCATCGATCTTTGGCAACAAAGCCTTTTTCTGATCGTAATTCACTTCCTCAACCGCCTTCAAAATTTTAAAATCATAATTCACCTCTGCCGCGCTGTGCACCAAAGCTTGCACATCCTTGGGGAAACAACTTCCACCATATCCAATGCCTGGGAACAAAAAGCGCTTGCCAATGCGGTCATCGCTGCCCACACCCTTACGCACCATATCTACATCCGCACCCAACAACTCACACAAACGGGCAATCTCGTTCATGAAAGAAATCTTGGTTGCCAAGAAACTATTAGCTGCATATTTTGTCAATTCAGCACTGCGTGTGTCCATGTGCATCACCGGGTTGCCCTGACGCACATAAGGCGCGTACAACTCGTCCATGACATCAAAAGCGCGCTGACTCTTTGCGCCAATAACTACACGATCGGGCTTCATGAAATCATCCACTGCCACACCTTCACGCAAGAATTCTGGGTTACTTACCACATCAAATTCACCGCTGTAGTTGGCTTTAATGGCCGCTTCAACTTTATCAGCAGTACCCACAGGAACCGTGCTCTTGTCTACAATCACCTTGTAGCCCGTCATGATCTTACCCAAGTGGTCTGCCACACCCAAAACGTATTTCAAATCAGCGGCACCGCCTTCTCCTGGAGGGGTTGGCAAAGCCAAGAATATCACTTGAGCATCCTGAATCGCCTCCTCCAAATTGTTGGTAAAGCTCAAACGACCTTCCTTCAAGTTCCGCTTGAAAAGTATCTCCAATCCAGGTTCAAAAATGGTGATCTGTCCACCGCTTAACATGTCAACCTTGCGCTGATCAATGTCAACACAAATTACATCGTTGCCGGTCTCTGCGAAACAAGTTCCGCTCACCAAACCTACATAACCGGTACCTACTACTGCTACTTTCATTCGATTTATTGGGATTTTTGGATAAAATTTTGTATATTATTGATGATGTATTCTTGCTGCTCAACGTCCAATTCCGGACAAATGGGCAGGCTCAATACTCGCTTACAAAGGTCTTCGGAAACAGGCAGATTTACAACCTGCCGATAGGCCGTCTGCAAATGTAATGGCGTCGGATAATAAATCATTGACGGAATTCCCCGTTCAAAGAGGTACAATTTCAAGGCATCACGCATCGCCTGAGATGCCAAAACAATGGTATATTGATGAAAAACGTGAGAGCTATCCACGGTTCTGGATGGAACGGTCAATCCCGACAAGTCAAGCAAGCCAGAATCGTAGCGAGCAGCCACTGCCCTCCTGCATTGTTCAAAATCCAACAAATAGGGGAATTTTACCAACAAAATGGCCGCCTGTAGGGTATCCAAACGGGAATTCATGCCCACCAAGTCGTGCTGATATTTCACCGTTTGACCGTGATTGGCCATACTCCGCAATCGCTTCGCCAAGTCATCGTCATTGGTAAAAATCGCCCCGCCATCGCCATAACAACCCAAATTCTTGCTCGGGAAAAACGAAGTAGTGCCTATATGTCCCATAGTACCCGCAAATCCATGTTCACCGGGGGTACAATACTGCGATCCGATGGCCTGCGCGGCATCCTCAACCACAAATAGTTTGTGTTTTTTAGCCAAAGCCATCAACGGCTCCATCGACACCATCTGTCCATACAAATGAACTGGCGCAATCGCCCAAGTATTTTCTGAAATCAACGCTTCTACCGCCCCAACATCCATTAAAAAAGTGGTAGGATCCACATCCACAAATACTGGCTTGAGTTCTAGCAAATGCAATACTTCGGCCAATGCCGCATAGGAAAACGCCGGCGTAATAACCTCACTACCTTTGGGCAATCCCAACGACATAAAAGCCAACTGCAATGCATCGGTGCCATTGGCGCAAGAGATCACGTGTTTTACCGCATATTTCTCGGCCAAAGCCTTTTCAAATTGCTTCACGGCAGCACCCTGAATGAAATCGCCATCCAACAATACCTGTTTCATCGCTTGATCAATGTCAAACGACAAACGGGCATATTGTGCCTGGAGGTCTACCATTTTTATGCTGCGCATAACTACCGCAAAATTAATGGATTAGAATATCCAATAGCCAATTATTTGGCACGCTGACGAACCACTTCGTAAGTGATTACCCCGGCTGCCACAGATACGTTCAAGGAACCCACCCCTTTGGCTGAAAGAGGGATTTTCACATGGGCATCACACAGTTTCCAAGTATTGGTACTCAAACCGGTTTCTTCATCACCCATCACCACTGCCACCGGACCACTTAAATCAGCATCAAACAAGGCCTCTGACGTTTTTTCAGTAGCACCCACTATTTTCAAACCACTGTTCTTCAACATTTTGATGCTTCCATAAAGCGATTGCGTTCTGCAAACGGGGATCTTCATCAAAGCACCCGCCGAAGTTCTTACAGCATCGGCACTCAAAGGCGCAGAACCTTTCTCTGGCACCAAAATACCATGTACACCAGCACATGCAGCGGTTCTGGCAATCGCACCAAAATTTCTCACATCGGTAACGCCATCCAAAATCAAAATAAAGGGATCCTCACCCGCTTCAAAAGCGTTGGCAACCACAGTATCCAAATCGGCGAAATCCACTGAACTCACCGAAATCACCACTCCTTGGTGATTTCCTTTCACCAAAGCATTCAATTTGGCCGTGGGCACTTGTTTCCAAATCAAGTTCTTGGCGCGCAACAAAGGCAACAAATCTTTCAACTGACCTTGCAACACACCCTCTTGCAACCATACTTTGTCAACCGTTCTACCCGATTGCAATGCCTCCAATACAGGATGTATCCCATACACAAAAGCGTCTTTTTCTTTTTGTCTGAATTCCATATAAACAAGTGTCCCGCCTAGCGGCGGGACCTCTTTTCATTGTTTTGTTAAATCCCTGAACCCCGCTGTTTGTATTCAGCCGCCCAGTCCTTCTTACCCAATCGCTCGCATTCCGCAGCGATGTTTTTCAAAATATCTCCACTCATTTGCACCTCGCGAGCACCAAACATCTGATCCTCCCACTTCACAAAATAGGTTCCGTATTGTACGCAATCTTTCACGGCCATGTCGAGCACCTTTTTGGCATTTACCTCATCGCCCAATTCCAACAAAATGATACCGAAATCCGCCTTGTATTCTTTGCGCATTGGCATCACCTCTTCAGGAATCTCGATCAATATGTGATTCAACACCTCAATTGCACGCTTGCGGTAAACCGCCAACGAATCCTTCTCTCTCAACATATAATCATCCACAGAGCGATAACCTTCAGGCACCGGAGCGCCCGCAGCACCCACCTTAGCAATTTGTTCTTTGTATTGCTCGTAAGTCTTGATTTTGCTCAAATACGTCCTAGCCAACAACATACTCATCTGCTGCAAATCACCAGGTACGTAGGCCGCCTTGTCATCCAAGAAGAAATTCTTCTTTTCCTTCATGCCATAGTACTTGAAGTTTTTCACCAAGTTCGAATACATTTTATAATCCGCAACGCGCTGGGGCTGACGGCTGCTAGAGCCACCTTTGATCGGTACCAACTTGTACACCAAACCCTCCAACTGCAAATAATCGTTCATGTCGAAGAAATCATAACCACTCACGCTTGTGAAATAGATCGGACGTTTCCAACCCGTTTTCGCGTTTTGAGTAAGCAAATCCATGAACAACAAGTCGCCTTTAGAAATGTAAGAACCACCCAATGAATATTCAATGCGATCCACCACAGAAGCCGTATCCTTCGGAGCCACCAAACCAGAGGCAATCACCGATTTACGATCCACTGGGAACCACACTTTTCTCGCACGGAAGTAGTTGCGATCCACACCTTTTTTGTTTTCAGCCAATACCTGCTTGATGGCATCATCCAAACGAGTGATACTGCCTTCTTCGGATTGTATTTCTATACCACCCTCGAAGCTACCCGTTTGCAAATCTTCCTTCGTTAAGCTCAATGGCAAAGGCTCTGATTCATAAACCTTATCCAACAACACACTGCTATACCAATCTGTTGGCAACAAACTCTGGTTGATGATACGAACATCCGTACGAATGCCTTCCACGTTCTGCGCATACCACAAAGGATACGTATCGTTGTCGCCATTACAGAACAACACCGCATTGGGCTCCAAATTTTCTAGGAAGTTCTTCGCCATATCAATACCAATGGTCCTTCCGCTGCGATCGTGATCGTCCCAGTTTTGATAACCCATGTTCACAGGCACCAAAAGCACCGCAGCAGCAGTAGCCACCATCGCACTCTTACCACCCAATCGCTTCTGAAGCATATCGGCCAAAGCCAATACACCCAAGCCCACCCAAATACAGAAAGTTTGGAACGAACCCACCAACGCATAGTCACGCTCACGTGGCTCGTAAGGCGGCTGGTTCATGTACACGTTGATCAATACACCCGTGAACAAGAACAATGTCATAACCAACCAAAAGTCATATTTGCGCTTTTTCAAGTGCATCAACAATCCCAAAATTCCCAACAACAAAGGCAAGAAGAAATACGCATTCTTCGCCTTTTGGTTCTTGTAATAATCAGGCATGCCATTTGATGGCCCCACCACAAAGTGATCCACAAACGGAATCCCACTGTACCAGTTTCCATCGAATCGGGTATTGCCCATCACCGCCTGCTGGTCGTTGAACCTACCCACGAAATTCCACATGAAATATCGCAAGTACATGTATCTCAACTGATAACCAAAGAAATACTGCAAATTGTTGCCAAATGATGGCTTCTGATAATTCAAATACTGCAACTCCTGCTGCTCTTCCTCCGTTAATGTGCGTTGCTGACTCGTACCCTGCAATTCATCGATGCGATTTTGCACGTCAGTCATGCCACCATAATCCCTAAATCCACGGGCGTCGTTGGGCTTGTTGCTCTTACCCATACGAGGGAACAACGTCATGTACTCATCAGGGTAAGTATAATCAAAATTGTCGCCACCTTCTTCGTAACGATCTTTGCCCTTGAAACGCTTTTTGCCAATCACCTTGTACCCACTCTCCGGTGCGTTGAAATACGGACCATACATCAATGGACGGTCGCCATATTGCTCACGGGTGATGTAACCATAAAACTTATAAGGATCCTCGGGATTGTTCATGTCGATTGATGGATTCGCCATAGAACGAATGATCACCATCGCATAGGAAGAATAGCCCAATACCACAAACGAAGCGGCCATCACAATCACATTCCAATTCCTGCGACCGGTTTTGTGCGTGAAATACAACAAGTAACCCGCCAATCCCAAAATCAATATCACCGCAGCCACTGACCCGCTGTAGAAACCCTGACCAAAATCGTTCACAAACATGCGATCCATGGTGGCCAACAACCAGGGAATACCTGGGTAAACAATCTTCATTACAAAGCCCAATGCCAATACAGATGCACCCAATGCCATGATAACACCATTGCGCGTTACACTGTACTTTCTGAAATAATAGGCCAAACAAACCGTTGGTATCACCAACAAGTTCAACATGTGCGTACCCAATGCCAATCCAATCAAGAAGGCAATGAACACCATCCAACGGTCCGCACTTACATCGTCTGCAGACTTCCACCAACGCAATACTGCCCAGAACGACAAAGCCGTAAAGAACGAGCTCAATGCGTATACTTCCGATTCAACGGCGCTGAACCAAAAGCTATCGATGAACGTATTCGTTAATGCCGCAACAGTACCCGCACCCAACACCAACAACAACTTGTGCTGATTGTCTTCGTTAACCATGCGCTCAGCAAAATACGTGGTGATCCAAAACGTAAACATCACCGTGCCCGCACTGGCCACAGCACTCAACATATTGATCCAAAATCCCACCATTTCTGGCGATGAAGCCATCAGCGAAAACAACCTACCTATCATCAAAAACAAAGGCGCCCCAGGGGGGTGAACCACTTGCAGTTTGTAGGCCGCACTGGCAAATTCACCACAGTCCCAAAGACTTACACTTTGCTCCAATGTAAGGGTGTACACGGCCAAGGCGATGACAAACATCACCCATCCCATGATGCGATTTAAACGAGAAAAAGAATTCATTATCGATTCAACTAGTTAGTTACAATTTGATTTAAAGGCGAAAATAAGGATTTGCAACGAAAGCACACCAACATCAAACACCGGCCACTTGGATTTTCTCCGCCGCCATTTTCAATCTAGGCAATACTTCGTCCTTGCCAATCAAGGCAATCATATCCCAAATGGGCGGACCCATGGGCGCACCGCTCACCGCAACACGCAATGGCTGTAAAACTTCGCCGGTTTTGATCCCCGCCGTTTCACAATACTGTTTGAAAGCATTTTCATACAATTCCGCCGTTGCATCCGCCGCCAATCCCTCAAACGACTGTGCCAAACCCAATATGTGCGAGTTTGTTTCAGCCTTCCACTTCTTGCGAACCACCTCTTGGTCATATGCCTTGGGCGCTTCAAAGAAATAATATCCCTCCTCTACCACGTCCTTGGCAAATTGCACCTTCTCGCGCATCAACACAACCACCTGCTCCACGTATTCCTGACAAACATCATAGCCCTTGGCTTCAACCATCGGCTTCAATATTTCGTATTGCTCATTCAATGGTTTTTGCTGCAAATATTGCTGATTGAACCACAAAGCCTTTTGCAAATCAAACTTCGCCCCGCTCTTGCTCACACGCTCCAAACTAAATTCGGCAATCAGTTCCTCCATGGAGAACATTTCCTGGTTTCCACTCGGATGCCATCCCAACAACGCCAACATGTTCGTTACCGCCTCTGGGTAATAGCCACTCTCCTTATATCCACTGCTAACTTCATTGGTTTTGGGATCCGTCCACTGCAATGGGAACACCGGGAATCCCAAACGATCGCCATCGCGCTTACTCAACTTTCCATTGCCTTCAGGCTTCAACAACAAAGGCAAATGCGCAAACTGTGGCATCACCTCTTCCCAACCCAAATAACGATATAACATCACGTGCAGTGGCGCACTCGGTAACCACTCCTCACCGCGAATCACATGACTAATACCCATCAAATAATCATCCACCACATTGGCCAAATGATACGTGGGCATGCCATCGCCTTTCAACAACACTTTATCGTCCATCGTGGAAGTATTCACAACCACCCAACCGCGAATCACATCGTGAAATCTTACCTCTTCTTTTCGAGGCAACTTGATGCGAATCACATAGTTATCGCCCCGCTCCAACCTCGCCTTCACCTCATCGGCTGGCAAAGTGAGAGAGTTTTTCATGCTCATCCTACTCACCGAATCATATGCAGGCTGCATCTTGCTGGCCTCCAATCGCTTACGCATCTGTTCGATATCCTCTTCGGTATCAAACGCATAATACGCATAACCCTTCTCAATCATGTCATACGCGTACTGCGCATACATCGGCTTGCGCTCGCTCTGACGGTAAGGCGCGTGCGGTCCGCCCTGCTCAATGCCCTCGTCAATTTCAATCCCCACCCACTTCAAACTTTCCATGATGTATTGCTCGGCACCAGGCACAAAACGATTTTGGTCTGTGTCTTCGATGCGAAGTATCATCGTCCCCCCATGCTTGCGGGCCAATAAATAGTTGTACAATGCCGTACGCACACCCCCAATGTGTAAGGGGCCGGTAGGACTGGGTGCAAAACGAACGCGAACAGGTCTCTCGGTACTCATAAATTCACTGCAAAGTTAACTATCTTTGCCGTATGTCTTTGATAGAACAAATTAATGCGGGAATCATGGTCGCCATGAAGGCCAAAGAACAAGATCGTTTGCGCGCCCTGAGAGGAATTAAAAGCGCATTTTTGTTGTTAAAAACCGCCGAAGGTGTGAGTGAAGTCACCGATGATATGTGCATCAAAGCCCTTCAAAAAATGGCGAAACAACGCAAAGACAGCCTCGATATTTTTGTGCAACAAGGCCGCGAAGACCTGGCCGTGATCGAACGCGCAGAATTGGCCGTGATCGAGAGTTTCTTGCCCGCACAAATGAGCGCCGAAGAAATTGAAGCCCAAGTAAAAGCCATCATCGCAGAAACCGGCGCCGCAGGCATGAAAGACCTAGGCAAAGTGATGCCAGCTGCCATGAAAGCCATGGGTGGCGTTGCCGATGGTAAACTCATCAGCGAAGCAGTTAAAAAACTGTTGGCGTAAATTACTTCTCTGGGCGATTTTAGCCCCAAACCCCCATCACAGCAGCAACAATGCCGCTGCTTCCCTTACCCGATTGTGCAACATCAGCGCAACCGCGGCCGTTTGCTTGGCAGACTCACTCATCGCATGAACCTCTTTGCCATCGATCAATTGATGCGTTTCCAAAAAGTCAATGGCTGCCAACTTTTCATCGTCCGTGGGCCATCCCAACAACCCCGATAACTGTCCCAACTGATTGGCAGTAAGTATTTCACTCTCCCTAACACTCGCAGGCAATGCGTCATAACCAATGGTGTGTTGCATGGGTTGCGACAATTCAAACATACTGTCGCGATCGGGCAAACAATACCAAGAACCACCCATTCTGCCCACCAAATTCATCTTAAACGGATCGATTTTGCCATCGTCGCCCAAAACCGATGCCTTCACATGCATTTTCAACACCTGGGCCATAATCAGTTTTCCTGATCCACCCCCATCGCCAAACTCCTTGATATCTATCACTTTACACTCGATTTGTACCGGCGATTCGGCCACCCTGAAAGGCTTCACCAACTCCGATGCCACCGGCGTAAATCCCGCCTTTTCAAATTCACTCACCCCGTGTTCCCAAGGCGCAGCCGCTACATTCATCTGCTCCACCATGGAATAACTCACCACGTTCACCACCACCTCCGGAACGGCCTTCGCATTCAAATACGTTTGCTTCGGATTGCCATCTCTGCCACTGTTATTGGGCGAAAAAACCACCACCGGCGGATTCGCACTCACCACATTGAAAAAACTGAAAGGTGCCAAATTCGGACGGCCTTCAAGATCAATGGTACTGGCAAAACAAATGGGCCTCGGACTCACGCTACCCAACAAAAACTGATGCAACTGCGGCAACGGGGTGTTCGCCGGATCAATCTCAATGTACTTGGTTTCTGTCATGGTTTTCAGTGATGTTCAATGCGTATGTATTCAAAGTGATCACAAAGCGTGACCCATCTTTATTTTTTTGGTATCTAAGTACTTCGCGTTGTGGGGATTTGGCTCCGTTTGCAACGGCACATTCTCCACGATCTCCAACCCATAGCCAATCAAACCCGTACGCTTCTTGGGATTGTTGCTAATCAAACGCATTTTTTTGATACCCAAATCACGAATGATCTGAGCACCCACCCCATAATCCCTTTCGTCCATACTGAAGCCCAATTGCAAATTCGCTTCCACCGTATCCAAGCCCTGCTCCTGCAATTTATAAGCCCTCAATTTGTTCAACAATCCTATGCCCCTGCCCTCCTGATTCATATACACAATCACACCTTTTCCTTCCGATTCAATCAATTGCATCGCCTTCTGCAATTGCTCACCACAATCACACCTACAACTGCCAAAAATATCGCCCGTTAAACAACTGCTGTGAACCCTCACCATCACCGCATCCTCCTCCGTCCACTGGCCCTTGATCAACGCCAAATGCTCCTGTCCACTGTCTTTCTGACGGAAAGCAACCAAATCAAAATCGCCCCACTTCGTTGGCATCTGAACCGAAATTTCACGCTGTATCAACGATTCATGCTTCAATCGGTAGGCAATCAAATCCTCAATGGATATGATTTTCAAACCCAATTCTTGGGCAATCACCATCAAATCTGGCAACCTCGCCATCTCACCATCCTCTTTCAATATCTCTACGATGCAACCCGCCGGCTCAAAACCCGCCATCACCGCCAAATCCACCGCCGCTTCTGTATGTCCCGCCCTTCGCAACACCCCGCCACTCTTGGCAATCAAAGGGAAAATATGGCCAGGTTTACCCAGCTCCTCCGCCCGAATATTGGGATCTATCAAAGCCTGTATGGTTTTGCTTCTATCCGATGCGCTAATCCCCGTTGTACAACCATGACCCAACAAATCCACACTCACCGTGAACGCCGTTTCATGAGTGGCAGTGTTCTTATTCACCATCATCTCAATCCCCAAAGCCTGACAACGCTCCTCCAACATCGGAACACAGATCAATCCGCGGCCTTTCGTTGCCATGAAATTCACCAATTCTGGCGTCATGTTTCGCGCAGCCGTGAGAAAATCACCCTCGTTCTCCCGATTTTCATCGTCAACAACTACCACAACCCTTCCCGCCTTGATTTCAGCAATGGCTTCTTCGATTGTATTTAGGCTAACCGACATCTTTTCTGGGGTACTTTCATTGGGATTCAACATGCGTTTACAAATTTATGGTGGATTGTGTCTTCAAAACAATTAGAATCTGTGAATGTTATTTTAATATTGAATTAACATTCATGCTACCCCTCAAAAACGATATCAAAAACCTATGCTTGGCCCATGTTGATGCGATGATCCAAGAATACGAAAGCACCGTATCGGAACTACAAAAAGGCATGTTTGAAGAAACCAAAAGTTCTGCTGGCGACAAATACGAAACGTCTCGAACACAATTTCAAAGAGAAATCGAACGCCTCAAAACCCAAATTTCCCAAGTCAACACCACCAAAGCCATATTGCTATCACTCAACAACACCCCATCCATTACAGTGGGCGAAGGGTCTCTATTGTCAGTAACGGTGAACGGAAATCCGTTGAATATCTATATCGCAGCGGCTTTGGGCGTCATGAAATACAACAACATTCCCTTTCAAGTGATTAGCATCCAATCTCCATTGGGCGCCGCATTGCGCGGACACAAAACGGGCGACAGCATCACCTTCAATCAGAAGAAATACACCATCACCGAACTGGCTTAATCGCAGTTCCGTTTCAATTAAGATTCTAGCAATTCACGCAAGGCCGACTCTACTTTATCGGCATTCGGCAACATCACCGCTTCCATCGATGCATTCAAAGGCACCGCAGGTACATCGGCACTTCCCATGGTTTTGATGGGCGCATCCAAATACCTGAAACACACTTGCGATATTCTGCCAGCCAACGCTTCAGCAAAACTGTTTCTCAGCGTTTCCTCCGTTAAAATCAACACCTTTCCGTGCTTTTTTGTTAACGATACGATGGCCTCTTCGTCGTAAGGCGCCAACGTCCGCAAATCCAACACCTCCACCTGTCCGGGAAGATTTTTTGCGGCATTCATCGCCCAGTAAACACCCATACCATAAGTAACAACACCCACAGATTCCCCGCGATCCACCGCCTCTTCGCTAGATTGCAATGCCACCCTGGCTTTACCGAAAGGTACCACATAATCCTCATCGGGCTCTACCGTTTTTGCGGCATCTGTTCCAGGAACCTTGCTCCAGTACAAACCCTTGTGCTCAAACATCACCACCGGATTGGGGTCGTAATAGGCCGATTTCATCAAACCTTTCATATCTGCCGCATTGCTCGGATAAGCGATTTTGATTCCCTTGATGGGCAACAACGAACTCTCCACCGTACCACTGTGGTAGGGTCCACCCCCGCCATAAGCGCCCGTTGGAACACGAATCACGCTGGCAACCGGGAATTTCCCCATACTCAAATAGGTACTCTTGCTCAGTTCCGTCACCAACTGGTTTACGCCCGGCCAGATATAATCGGCAAATTGAATCTCAACAATGGGCTTGGCACCCACTGCGCTCATGCCTGCCGTACTTCCAACGATGTATGCCTCTTGAATGGGCGTATTGAACACCCGATTCTTCCCATATTTATCGGCCAAAGTAGCCGCTTCCCTGAACACACCACCCAATCGATGCCCCACGTCTTGACCGTACAACAACGCCTCAGGGTGCTTTCTCAAAATCTCATCCACCGCATGCAATGCCGCATCCACCATCATCACCACTTCTGAACCTTCCGGCGATCGATCTCCTGTCTCATCAACCACAGCCGATGGGGCCAAAATATGATCCATCAAGGTTTCCGGCTTTGGATCTTCCGCTGCTTTTGCCTTCTCGAAATCATCAAAAACCCTTTGTTCGGCGGCCAAACGAACCGCTTCCAAAGTCTCCTCCGTTTCACCCAAAGTCAACAACAACTCCTTCATCCTCGGCAATGGATCCAAACGCATTTGCTTCTCCAAATCGTCTCTATACCACTCACTGCGAACACCACTGGTGTGATGGCCCAACAAAGGCACCTTCACATGCACCAACATCGGGGCACGCTCATGCCTCACATATTCAATGGCCTTGGCCATTTCATCGTAACATTGTACAAAATCACTCCCGTTGATTCTCACCCTGCGCATGCCCTTGAAACCCAAAGCATAATCAAACGCATCCATCGCACGCATCTCATCGCCACTGGCCGAAATACCCCAATCGTTGTCCTGAATCAGATACAAAATGGGCAACTTATGCAAAACAGCCATCTGAAATGCCTCGGCAACCTCGCCTTCGGTCACAGAACCATCGCCCAAAGAACACAATACAATGGGCTTTTCGGCGCTGGTAATCAAATCCTGGCTTTCCAAATATTTGATTCCGTGGGCCGCACCAGTAGCTGGTATGGTCTGCATCCCAGTAGCAGAACTTTGGTGTGGCATTTTTACCACATCCGCGCGGTTCAATGAAGGGTGTGAGTAGTAAGTTCTTCCACCACTGAACGGATCCTCCGCCTTCGCCAACAACTGCAACATCAACTCGTAAGGCTGCATGCCCATCGCCAACAACATCGATTCATCCCGATAATATGGATATGCATAATCAATGGTTTTTAAGTGCATTGAGGTGGCAATCTGTATCGCCTCATGTCCTTTAGAAGTGCTGTGAACATACTTCGTAATTGAACGATTTTCCTCGTAAATGCTGGCCATCGCACGGGCTGTACCAATCAACTCCCAAGCCTTCAGCAGTGTTTCCTTACCTACCATAATAATGGTGCAAGTTTACGCAAAATTCACCGCTAGTTATTGGTAGTTTCATGCATTTTGTATTGAGATTTTGAAATCTTTCCTATCTTGCAACCCATTGACAAGCAATCATTGCCTATGAAATCATCCTTACTACTTGCAATTTTCAGTCTTTTTTCGTATATTAATCTTTGCGCTCAAGGACAAACCAAAGATACCACAGCCCCAGTAAACACTGAGAAAATTGGCGAAGTCACCATCAAACAAAATCGCCTCAAAGAGAAGCTCAAAGAATCTCCCCTCACGGTAGAAAGCATGGGTGCCCAAAGCATCCGCGAAACCCCCGCATCAGATTTTTACGAAGCCCTCGGCCACCTAAAAGGTGTAGATGTTACCAGCGCCAGCCTCGGTTTCCGAATTGTAAACACCCGCGGCTTCAACAGCACCAGTCCAGTAAGAACGCTGCAAGTGATCGATGGGGTGGATAACCAATCTCCCGGACTCAACTTCTCCCTTGGCAACTTCCTAGGAGCCAGTGAGTTGGATGTCATAAACCAAGAAATCGTTGTG
>JAIYBO010000087.1 GCA_027488495.1 Bacteroidota bacterium
GCAAATTCTTGCTGGAACTGAAGAAAAATGAAGTCTGGAGCACTAGAGCCCGGAACTTTGGTGAAGTTATTTACCCAGTTGCCAGGAATGGTGATGTACTGCTGGTAACCGGCAGATGCACTCACCTGTGGCAAACCATACGATGCCGTTTGCTTCACCGTTTCTTTGGCGATGTTTACATCCAATTTGGCGTTTTTGTAACTGGTGTTGTTTTGTTCTGCATAGGAAATGGCTTCACTAAAACTGAACTTTTGGGCATCTTGCGCATGGAGCGATATCGATCCCAATAACAGTGCGATGGTATATATGCGTTTCATTTGATATTTTACGAATTGGTGTGTTTCCATTGAATGGAGTTGATGGTTTCTATGCCTTTGGCAGTGCTAATGGCGCGCAAATGGTATTTGGTAATTTCAATCAGCAGGTCATCTTGAGGAATGTTCATGCTGTTGAGTTCAATGCTATCAAAAACACTGAACGATAACATGGAAAAACTATGCGCAATGATGTTGGTGTCAAAATCTTGATGGTACAAACCCATCTGCTGGCCCAATTTTATATTCACTTTCAAATACTCAACAATGTGCGTACTGCGGTGCTGCTCGAAGACTTGAAAACTGTTGGGATGGTATTTTTTCAGGTCATAGATCATTGAGGGACTCAACTTACGCTGATTGCTCATGATGTATTTGGTAATCAGGTGGAACTGTTGAATGGCGTTGGGCTCGGTGCCAATGATTTTCTCAATGGCCTCTTCCGTTTCCTTCATGTGAGATTCTATGGTACTCAATACCAAGGATTCTTTGTCCCGAAAACACTTATATAACGTTTTTTTGGAGATGGCAATTTCCTTGGCTACATCGTCCATTGTGACGCTTTTTACACCGAATCGACTGAATAATTTTTCAGCCGTTATTTGAATTCGATGTATCAGTTCCATAAAGTGCCGCAAAGGTACAATCGGAAACTCACTTTGGAAACTATTTTCGTGTTAAAAGTTTCCGTGGTGAAGCGATATCGATGATTAGTGCATTTTTACCGACCAAGGAAGTAGGTATTGAGGCCCTTGTAGATACTGGATTTTCTGGGCTTCTTTGATGGTTTCAATGGGTAATCCGCTGGATTTGGCGGCTGCCGACCATTGGGTTTTGGCAATTTCCTCTTGATTGAACAATTGGCTGAACCAATCTTGCTGTTCAGGGAATGAAACCACGCGATATTCTTTTGTTTTGGATTTTCTCGCAGCCGATACAATGGCCCTATTCAAACCACCAAAATCATCTATTAATCCAACTGCTTTGGCATCCACCGCCGAGTAAACACGTCCTTCGGCCAATTCCGCCACACGTTCTTTGCTCATTTTTCTGCCCATGGCAACGGTTGTGATGAAATCATCGTAAATGGAATTGATCATGTTTTGCATCATGGCTTTTTCCTTTTCATTCAATTCACGATCTGGACGCCATCCAGCAGAAACCGAACCCAAATCAACGGTTTCGTAATTCAATCCCAATTTCTCACCAAACAATTGTTGTGTGTTGGGTAACAAAGCAAATACGCCAATAGAACCAGTGATGGTGTTTGGTAGGGCGAAAATACTATCGGCCACGCAGCCCATATAGTATCCTCCACTGGCCGATACATCGCCAAATGAAACAATCACGGGTTTTACCTTTTTACAAGCGATGATTTCATGGGCCATTTCGTCGGAAGCATAAGCACTGCCGCCGGGCGAATTGATACGAATGACAATGGCTTTGATGTCTGGATCGTTTTGCGCTTTGTGCAATGTTTTGATAAAACTGGTGCTGCCGATCTGCTCCTCTGGGTT
Source organism: Bacteroidota bacterium (assembly GCA_027488495.1). Lineage (GTDB taxonomy): Bacteria > Bacteroidota > Bacteroidia > NS11-12g > UBA955 > UBA955. Next base: position 1,832 of record JAIYBO010000087.1, read on the forward strand.
TTGTTTACCAGGTAGAATGTCACCCACAGCATAAATCACAGCGATTTTGTTCTCGCTATATTCATATGGATCTGCGTCCTTGGCATATTTCCCAAAGGCATACCAATTGGCTTTTTCAGGATTGAGTTTGCAGGATTTTGCCAAGTCGGATTTTGCTTCAGTTTCATATTTCATGGCATCAATCAAACGAAGTGCCAACGCATCTTTGGGCATTTGTGCTTTGGCGTCCATGGCAATGGCCCAAAGTGAATCCATGGGCAACTTTCTGCTATTGGCCACTTGCTCCATCTGATATTTATACAATGAAGTGATGTATTGGGTAACCTGAAAGCGATTTTCCTCAGACATTTTGTTTTGGATGAATGGTTCCACCGCACTTTTGAACTTTCCCACACGGAAAACTTGAAAATCAACGCCCAATTTGTCGAAAAGACCCTTGTACATCACGAATTTTGATGAAATACCATCAATTTCTAACATGCCTTTGGGATTACAAATGATTTTATCACAAGCCGAAGCGATGTAATAACCCATTTCAGAAAACAATCCACTGTAAGCAACAACGGGTTTGCCAGATTTCCGGAAGTTCAAAATGGCATTTCTAATTTCTTCCGCTGTGGCCATTCCACCTGCATATCCACCACAATCCAAATAAACGCCTTTTACATTGTTGTCAGACTCGGCTTTTTTTAAACCATTGATGATATCGTTCAATCCAATACTTGGCTCAGATTCTCCGCCTGCCGACAATAATTCGTTCAAGGGGTTGTTGGGTGTTCTTTCCTGCACATCGCCTACAATGGTGAGGTTAAGGATGCTGGCTTCGGTTAATGCCGCGTTTTCATTAGAGCCAATTTTCGAACTCAATCCAGAAACCAAAAATCCGAAAACCAACGCGATGGAAATAATTCCCAATGCGAATCCACCGAGCAACGTAATTAGGTATTTGACAAAAGTTTTCATGAACAGAAATACAAAGATAATCCATGCAGATTTTCCATTGTGTGTCATTCGTTAAATCTCTCCCAATGAAGGATGAAAATATTTGCTGCTTAAACTTAACTTTGGCCTCATAATTGTATTTATCGTAAAAATTGAATCATGAATAAATCATTGCGCAATATTTTCTCGGTGGTTTTTGCCTTATTAATCATCAACACAGCGAAATCTCAACAGCCTTTGGGCTTGGTTATCGGAGATTTTAATACGCCATATTCGGTGAACATGAATCCTGCGAATGTTGCAAGCCAATATCGCAACAGGGCTTATGTAAATTGGTGGGGTAGCAGCTTGGACGTTCAATCGAGTTTTGCCAATGCCAATGGTTGGAATCGAAAGCCAGCGCGGTTAACGATGACTCAGAATTGGACGCCCAAGTCTGAGAATGAAAATTGGAGCATGAATTACCTCAATGAAACCTACGGTCCTTCATTGTATGTCATGGCTGATCGAAAGGTGGGTTTTGGTTTGGGGATGAAAGGGGTGGCCGGTTTTAATTTTTCTGGGGTGAATCCTGACTTGGGGAACGTACTCAAAAATGGGGCCACGGGATGGGCGAATTTGAGCGGAAATACAGTATCACAAACTTCACCGTTTGCGTTCAATACCGAAAAATATCAAGAATGGTACCTTTCATTTGGCTCGTATGCGGGCGATGCGAATTATTCAAAAGGAATCAAAGCATTCAAATGGGGCGCAACCACGAAAATGCTCATCGGTATGGGTGCTGCACATTTGAGCGCGTCGGAATTAAACATCAAATCGGAAGGGAACAATAAATTCATTATCAACGATTTGTTGGCCAATTACAGTTACACCGACCAATCTTCGGCAAGCAATACGATGGTTAGGCCTTTGGGTTTGAAATTTGATTTGATGACAGGATTTGGTGCCGGTATTGATGTGGGTTTTGTATATGAATATCGCCCTGGACTTGAAAATAGTTACAGCGGAATTTCCCAATGCGATCGAGAAATGGCAAGAACTTACCGTTGGAAATTTGGTGCGAGTTTAACCGATATTGGGTTTATTTCATACGATGGATCTTCCTATTCCGTAACCGCTAAAAATATAAACTATACAGCAGCCAACGTGTTTCAAATCGATCAAATGTATGGCTCCAATGCCAATCCTGCTGTGGGTCAATTCGATCAAATGGGGAATATGGCGTCTTCGCTGGGCTCTACCCCTAAATCAACCTTTATGTCTTACACCCCAATGGCTTTGAACATGCAATGGGATTATCGCTCTGGAAAATGGCATTTGGGCGCATACTGGATTCACAATTTAAAGCCAGTTGACATGCCCGGTTTGAGAAGGGCTTCTACCTTTAGCATAGTACCTAGACGCCAAACGGAGCGATTGGAGTATGGTTTTCCGGTTTCTTTCGTTCAAAACTACAGCACACTGAATGTTGGGGCTTACTTGCGTGTGGGCCCCTTGATTGTTGGGTCGAACAATTTGGCTGGTTTGGGGCAATTTTTAAACAATAGCGGTACCCAATCGCCCAGTTTTTATATCGGTATACGTTCTAAAATTGGGGAATGCTCTCGCGAAGTTTATGATGAGCTTGATATGGGTTACATTGATTCCACTGTCGTGGATTCAGCATATGTAGATGTGGATTCTACAGTTATCTATTTGGCTGATACAGTCTTCATCAAAGACACCATTATTTTGAGAGACACCATCGTTAAAACTGAGGTGAAAACAGTGATCAAGCGAGATACCGTGGTGGTAACTAAAAATGTGAATACAACCACCAAAGACCCCAGTGTGTTGCAGGCCCTCAATGATTGTCAAAAGCGTGAAGCGGATTTAAAAAAGCGACTGACCGAAATTGAAGCCAGGGAAGCGGCGACAAACAATAAAAACAAAGTGTGTGAATCAGATTTGCAGAAGTGGAGGGCGGAGGCCGAAAAATGCAAATTGGAATCTGATAGAATCAAAGCAGAAAGTGATAAAGTCAAAGCCGAATCGGATCGATTGAAAGCCGAAAACGACCGTTTGAAGGCAGTGGCTATTACACCGGTTGACAAACAGGCCAAGCGATGTGATAGTTTGTTGCTTATCGAATTGTTGAAGAATCAAAAACTGCTAGCGGAATTGGCTGATGCCAAAAAAGCCACTGTGGATTGTAATGCCAAATTGTTGGATGCATTGAACAGAGCGAAACTGTGTGAATCCGAATTGGCGAATGAGAAGAATAAGTCGAATCAGCTTGCCTTAGAATTGGCCAATGCCAAAAAACAGATTGAATCGTTGCTGTCAGATAAAAAGCGATTGGAAGATCAGTTGAAGGCCGTGACATTGGGTGAGGATTGTACACCTTACAAAAACAAAATCGCTGAGTTGGAGAAATTGTTGGCTGCGGAGCGATTGAAAACTGCACAGTTAACCGCGGATTTGGGGAACTGCAACAAATCCTTGGAGAGCTTAAAGGCACAATTGGCGGCAGAACAAACCAAGGTCAAGAATTTGGAGGTGAAAAACTCGGATTGTGATAAAGCCAAAGCGGCCTTGGTTGTTGAATTGGAAGCGGCCAAGAAGAAGGTTACAGAACTTGAGGAAAAACTCAAGTCGAGCAGCACGGGCAGCGATTGCAGCAAGACCCGTGATTCATTGAGTCAAGCGCTTTTGGACTTGGGGATTGCCAAAAATGCGTATGACGCTTTGATGGCCGAATACCAAGATTGTTTGAAGACCTCTAAATCATACAGAGATCAATTGAAGGCTTGTGAAGACAAATTGGCTGCTGGAACAACCGATGCTTCAGTAGTAGACGCGCTCAAAGCAGAAATCGCCAAGTTGAAAAACACAATCACTGAGTTGAATGGAGAAGTGGCTGCGGGCAAAAAGAGTTTGGATGCTTGTCAAGACGCCCTAACAGAGAAGGAGACATTGATTCAATCGCTTCAAGATCAATTGAAAACAAAGACATCGGAGATATCTACATTGCAATCACAACTCAAAGCGGCCCAAACGCAATTGAATGATGTAAAAGTGAGATTGACCAAATGTGAAGAGGAAAAGGCCAATATGGGTACATCCAATGAACCTACGGGAACAGGAACCGGAACTCCAGGTGGTGGCATTTCACCCAATTCCCCCGGTGGCAATTGATGCTGAAATAGAGGGACCTAACTTCCTGGGATTAATCGTCCTAAACGATTGATTGTATTGAGATAAACGCTGAATATCAGAAGCTTCCGTAAATTCTGATATTCAGTCTTCTTCCCGTGAGGTAATCAGGTACACCGTATCTGTTGTTTTGCAGGTCTTTTACCCAACTGTAGCCAATCACATTGTTGATGGCCAATAAGTTGAATATGTCGATGCTCATCCAAGCTTTGTGCAA
>JAIYBO010000185.1 GCA_027488495.1 Bacteroidota bacterium
CGGTTTGTCGCGATCTCCGCCAAATCTTGGCTTGTCGCCGCCACGATCACTTCCGAAGCGCGGTTTGTCGCGATCTCCGCCAAATCTTGGCTTGTCACCGCCACCATCATTTCCGAAGCGCGGTTTATCGCGATCTCCGCCAAATCTTGGCTTGTCGCCGCCACGGTCATTTCCGAAGCGCGGTTTGTCACCTAAATCTTTTGAGAAACGGCTACTTCTGTCGCCAGGAAACCTCGGATTTCCACTTTTATCTCCACCGGTATATCCCGGAGTACCCGATGGTCTACCGTTAGAACCTCTCTGAAATGAACCCCTGCCCTCTCCACCAAACCTTGGCTTGTCACCTCCGCTGTCATTTCCGAAACGGGGTTTATCACGATCTCCACCAAATCTTGGCTTGTCACCTCCACGATCATTTCCAAAGCGAGGTTTGTCGCGATCTCCACCAAATCTTGGCTTGTCTGTATTTGATTCGGTTGATTTGTTATCTGTAAAAAACTTTGTTTTCTTGGGTTCTGATTTGGCCAAGTCTATTTTGCGATTGCGTTTTTCTCCAGGAAGACGATCTTGGAATTTCTTGCCATTGCCTTGTTCTTTTTTGGGTGACTTTGCCATTATGTTCTGTGATTTGAATTTGCAAAGGTAGTGCAAATTAAGGGCCGCTTGATTTTCTACAAATAAGAGCCTGGATATTTCGATATCATCACTTCACCATTTTTTGCTTCCGCATAGCCAAAATCATAACAATATCGATAACAACTTCCGCTCATTGGTTCTTCAATGTGCGTGTAGAAGTTAAAAACAAATCCTTTATTTTCAAGCCTCCTCAATGGGATTGTCTCGCTGGCGCCAGAAGTTTCATACACTTCTTTGAGTATTTTTCTGTTCTTGCTTAAAACCTTATTAATGGTTCTCAGTGGGTCTACCCCTGTTCGATTTCTTCTGTTATTAAACGCGCTCCTACAAGAGTCGTTACAAAAGAGTTTATCGGCTCGTCCTTTGATTTTGTCGCCACACTCTCTACAGATTGGTTGATTGATGGTTTCTTTTTCCATAAGCAGATGACCGTATAACATCAAATATGCCCAACACCCCCAAGATGAATTAAATCAATTAAACGGTTATAATCGGTTATAAATGATTCATGTACGAGTATTTGCACATTGATTTTACAATTTTGTATTGTTAAAGAAAGTCCAAACAAAGGCCACGTGAGGATTTTCAACACAAATAGAAAAAGGTTAAAAGTTAATTACGAAAAGAAAGGTTATGAAAAATTTATTGAATTCCGTTAGGTTAATCGGAAACGTGGGTTACGACCCAGAAATCCGTGAGTTTGAAAGTGGAAAAAAGTTGGCTAAGTTGAATTTGGCAACGAACGAAAAAGTGACATTGGTCTCTGGAGATGTTGTAAACAACACCCAGTGGCATCGTTTGGTTGCTTGGGGAAACGTGGCTGAACTTTTTGAAAAAATGGTAAAAAAAGGAAGCAAACTCATGGTTGAAGGTCGTTTACAGCATCGAACGTATGTAGGGCCGGATGGACTGAAAAGAGAAACATCAGAAGTTGTTGTGAAAAACATTCTTTTGATTGAGGCAAAAGGCAAGTCTATCAAGATTACAGAAAACGATGAAAACACAATTGATGTGTTAAATTAGCCTACACTGTACAGTGATGCACCCTGTTGGTAATCGCCAACAGGGTGCTTTTTTTGGATGTCACGGATGCGGTAAATTTGTGCTGTGTATTCATTCAACAAATTCACCTTAAGCAACGGATTGCGCGTCATCCACCTTGAAGACAAGAGCAGAACAACATTGGTGTTGAACACGCTGTATAACGTAGGTGCAAGGGATGAAAACCCAAACAGCACTGGCTTTGCACACCTATTTGAACACTTGATGTTTTCAGGAAGTGAAAATGTTCCCATTTTTGACAAAGAGGTTGAAGAGGCGGGAGGGCAGAACAATGCTTTTACCAATAATGAAATCACCAATTACTATTTGGTGATGCCAACAGAAAATGCCGAAACGGCATTTTGGTTAGAAAGTGATCGTATGAACGACTTAAACATCAATGAAAAATCGCTGACCGTTCAAAAAGGTGTGGTGGTTGAGGAGTTCAAACAACGTTGTTATAACGCACCCTTTGGATTGTTGTGGCACCATATCAGACATTTGATGTACAACAAAAGCCCTTACCGTTGGCCAACAATAGGAGACGATATCAAACATATTGAAGATGCTACGCTAGAGGATGTGAAAGGGTTTTATGATCGTTTTTATGCACCTCAAAATGGGATTGTTTCGGTGGTGGGTAACCTTGATTTTCAAACCACGAAAGTGTTGGCAGAAAAATGGTTCGGTGGTATTTTGAAAGACACTACAGCCAATCCAAACCAATACCATGATGATCCCATCGTCTCTGAAAGACAATTTTTTGAGGCGGAAGATTTAAGCCCAAACCCTGCGGTATTTCTAGTATGGCGCGGTCCAAAATTTATTGATAAGGATTCCATTGCCTTGGAAATGTTTTCTGACATGTTGGGCGGTTCTGATGTTTCTCCCCTGCAAATGAAACTGGTTAAGGAAGAACAAATTTTCAACGCCGCCGAATGTTTTTATTTGCGCGGTTTTGGTGAGGGGCTTTTTGTTTTATACGGAATATTGAATGATGGTGTTTCGCACCAAGATGGTGAAGCTTCCTTAATCCGAGTACTGAAAGAAAATCAAGAATACAGTGCCGCTATGGACAGAACGTATACGGGTGTAAAAAATAGGCATGCTACAAACTTACTTTTTGAAGCCACGCAGCCCATGCAGTTGGCCCAACGATTGTGTTTTTTTGAAAACGCTGGCGCCTTAGACGACATCAACAACGAACAATCATTGATCGAATCCTTCTCTTTAAACGATGTATTGACTGTTTCAAAGCAAACAATTGATGCAAATTCAGTGTCTGTAATTTATTATCACCCAAAAAAATGACCATCACATCGCGCAATCGCCCCGAAACCCAAACGATAAAAACATTCACGTCGCCGAAGAGCAAAACAATGGCTCTGACTTCTGGGCACATATTGCACCTATCAGAGCCAGCATCCATTGGCGTTGTAAGAATTGAATTGTTTTGGGCAGCTGGGTCATTTCACCAAAACAAAACCTACATTGCCACACTGGCGAATGATTTGCTTTTTTCTGGTAATAACAATAGAACAGAATTTGAGGTCGTTGAATTTTTGGATTTTTTAGGCGCTACTCATCGCACGGAGTGTGGATCGTTGGGATCGTCTGTTGTTGTAAGGGCAAATAAAAAAAATATCCTAACGGCTTTTGCTTGGGTGGTTAAAAATATTCACGAAGCCAATTACCCCGAAAAAGAACTAGAAACAGCCAAGTTGGTCCGTTCTGCATCGTTAGAAAGACAGCAAAAAACTCCGAAATATTGGTCGAACCGTTTGGCCCTAGAACATCTTTACGGCGACAACTCGTTTTTGGGTAAACATGGCAATGTGGAAGATTATTCGCTTGTTAACCGGGAGGATCTAATGTCTTTTAAATCTGCTTATTACTCGCTTGATAAAGCGATGATTTTTATTTCGGGAGACACCGACGGTGAGTTGCTTGAGTCCATTGAAAAAGAATTACAACCATTCAGAGAAGGTGGATCAATTACCATAGATGCTCCTACTTGTGAAAGCTTACCAACTCCAAACCCGGGTTACATAACCAAACACGTAGATGGCACCAACCAAGTAAGCCTACAACTGGTTCAACACATTCAGCCAAAAAATCAAAGGGAGCGATTTGGGCTCACGTTGTTAAATTTGGTGTTGGGCGGATATTTTGGATCTCGTTTGATGCAGATCTTGCGTGAAGAAAAGGGGTTAACTTATGGCATTGGTTCTTACTTTAAACCCGCGTTCAATGATTATACATGGACGATTGCTGGAGATTTGAACAGCGATAACATTGAGGCTTCCATCTCTACGATTCACGATATTTTTTCGGGATTGAAAACCAATTTGTTAGATGATTCAGAGTTAGATAAGATCAAACAATATTATTCCGGACAGTTTAGAAGTGGGTTTGATGGTCCCTTTTCGATGGGTGGGAAGATTCAACATTTGATGTACCGGGGACTTGGAGAAGATTACTACAATACTGTTCTGCCGGGTATTTGGTCTATAACCAAAGAAGAGTTAATGTCATTGGCAAACAATTATTTACACCCTGAATCGTTTATTCATGTAATGGCGGGAGACACTCCTTCCAGCGAATAATATCCATGCAAAGAATTTGGAAACATATTGCAACTTGTTTTCTCACGCTGATTCAAATCAATGCGGTATTTTCCATTTCTAAACCCGCCCAACTTTTCCGGGCATGCCTTGACCGTCCAACGTTTACACTCACTGTTACTGTTGCGCCACCCACCGACGGGTGTGTTAGTTTTTCCTATCACAGGCTGTATGGCAGAGAAGATGCACTGTCGCCATGGAAGTTGTTAAAAGAAATTCCCACGTTGAACATCACAACCATTTCAACCGTGCTACCCAATACCAAAAGTTGGGAGTTATTTCTATCTACTTCTTTTGCTTGTAATGGAAAAGACACTTTTGTATCGAACCACGTATTCATCGACAATTCTGCCCCATCACAATTTGAACCCGATAGTGTTTCCGTAGATTACAACACACAACAATTGAGGGCGGGCTGGTCAAAGCCCATAGAACCTGACATCATGGGGTTTAGTTTGTTTAAATTTTCTGGCGGCGGAAATGTGTTGTTGTTGGATACAATGTCGTTCAGTTACTTATTTCCAAACAGCATTTTCGACACCAAAACGAACAATAACAAATTTTGCATTGCTGCTTTTGACAGTTGTTTAAATGGTGGTTTATTAAGTAATTACCATTCTCCTATTCATTTAACTGTTCAAGTTAATCCGGAATATTGGTGCAATAAGAAAACACAAATAACATGGAGCAAATATTACGGTTGGATCACTGAGAAATACATCATTTGGAGGCACAATAAAACCCAAAACAAATGGGAACTAATTGGGGTTGTAGCTGCAGATCTCGTAAACGACCCCACCACTTATGGGTTTGTTGATGCCAGTTATGAAACAAACAACACCTATTCTTACGTGGTGCGCGCAATAAAGCAAGGAAGTAGCAACATCAGCAGCTCTTCAAACAGTATTGCAACCGACTATGGGTTTTTGGGTAACTCATTTCCTATTACCCTGCTTACGGGTATTAGTGTAGTTGCAGAAGATCAAATCCAAATAACTGGTGAATGGAAGAAAGACGGGTCTAACTCTATGCTTTCATTGGAAAAAAAACAGGGGCTTTCATGGCTGACTATAAAAACTTTTAGCACAACAGGAAAAGTAACGTACACAGACCCAAGTACAAATACAGACATATCAGAGGGGCAATATCGTTTGGTTAGAACCAATACTTGCGGATACCGAGACGACAGCTGTTACACAAACAATTCGATGTTACTTGTTGAAAATCAAGGTGTTATGACTTGGTCTTACTACAAGGGTTGGTCGAGCCCGGAGCTAACAACCGACTTCAACTATACACTAGAGCGCAAATCGGGTTTCACGTGGAACCCGGTGATTACCACAAAAACAAACAGCTATGCCTTGCCTGTAGGTGTGCTTTTTGGCCAACAGCGCTATCGTGTTAAAATTTACAGCAACGACGGCAAGCTGCCCCTGGGATTTGAGTTGTATTCCAACGAAAAAGAGGTGGACTTGGGATTTGATAGCAGTGCTTTTGATACGATGTTGATTCCATCCGCATTCAATCCATTAGGCAAAAACCCTCGATTCAAAATAAGCAATCCCGCAATCGGTGCTGGTGAAAGCACAATGTTCATTTATAATCGTTGGGGAGAATTGATGTTTGAGGGCGACGCACTTTTGGGTTGGGACGGATCGGATTCCAGGGGTGAATTGGTTCCACAGGGAGTTTATGTTTATTTGGTTCAATCCAATTACCGCAACAAAAAAACCAGGCACTCTGGTACTATAATTTTGGTTCAATGAATATAATACATTTCTCTGGTCGACACCGTTTTCTCGACAGCAATACACGAAAAAAAATACGGTTACTTCTCAAAACAATAGCAAAAACGAAAGGTCAAAAAATCATTCATTTGAATTACGTTTTCTTGCGTGATGATGAATTACTCGAAATAAACATTGAGCACCTCAATCACAATACGTACACCGACATTATTACGTTTGATTTGTCTGACGCCGGATCCAATGGCATTGAGGGAGAAATTTATATTTCGAAAGATCGTGTTAAAGAAAACAGCGTATTGCATAATTCAAACGAAACGCACGAAATGATTCGGGTTATTTCGCATGGCCTTTTACATTTGCTCGGATACAAAGACAAAAAACCCTCTGATGCAATTGTAATGAGAACGGAGGAAGAGGTCTGCTTATCTTTGTGGGACAATATTTAAATCATCGTTTCACGTGAAACAAGACAATAATAATTTTCAATATGATGTAATCGTGGTAGGTGCCGGTCATGCCGGTTGCGAAGCCGCACATGCCGCAGCCACCATGGGTTGTTCGGTGCTGTTGGTTACCATGAACATGGAAACCATAGCCAAAATGAGCTGTAATCCGGCCATGGGTGGGGTGGCTAAAGGACAAATAATCAGAGAGATCGATGCACTTGGCGGAATGTCTGGTATAATCACAGACAAAACCATGATTCAATTTCGCATGTTGAACCGCAGTAAAGGAGTGGCGATGTGGAGTCCTAGAGCGCAAAGCGATCGTTGGCGGTTTGCTGAAGAGTGGCGATTGACACTGGAAAACAATGAAAATGTAGACTTTTTTCAAGACAGTGTTTCATCTTTGTTGTTTGATAATCAAATAGTTACAGGTGTTGTAACAGGTATGGGCATGTCCTTTACTGCTAAAACAGTTGTACTCACCACGGGAACTTTTTTAAATGGCCTCATTCACATCGGAAGAAAAAATTTCGGTGGGGGCAGAATGGGTGAACATGCCAGTGGTGGCATCACTGAACAATTGGTAACGCTTGGTTTCACTACGGGAAGGATGAAAACCGGAACCCCTCCTCGCGTAGACGGTCGGTCGTTAGACTATTCCAAAATGGAAGAGCAACCAGGAGACATTGGCCCATATAAATTCAGTTATTCGGACAGTACTACGCATCTCAGCAAACAACGCAGCTGTTACATAACTTACACAAACGAGGATGTGCATGATGTTTTGCGAGAAGGGTTTTCTGATAGCCCAATGTATAACGGAAGTATTTCAGGACTTGGTCCCAGATACTGTCCAAGCATCGAAGACAAAATCAATCGTTTTGCAGAACGGAATAGGCACCAAATATTCGTTGAACCAGAAGGTTGGGAAACCGTGGAGGTATATGTGAATGGCTTTAGCACTTCATTGGCTGATGATATACAACTCCGCGCCCTTCGCTTGATCCCTGGCTTTGAGAAAGCCAAGATTTTTCGACCTGGATACGCTATTGAGTATGACTTTTTTCAACCAACCCAACTCAAAAATACGTTGGAAACAAAGTTGGTAGAAGGGCTTTATTTTGCTGGTCAGATTAACGGCACCACTGGGTACGAAGAAGCTGCTTGTCAAGGCCTTATGGCCGGCATTAACGCAGCTTTGCGCGTAAGGGAGGAAGATCCCTTTGTGTTGGGAAGAGAAGAGGCCTATATCGGCGTATTGATAGACGATTTGATCAACAAAGGCACTGAAGAACCATACCGAATGTTTACTTCACGTGCCGAATACAGGATTTCGCTCAGGCAAGACAACGCAGATCAACGCTTAACACCCAGAGGCTTTGCCATAGGATTGGCAAGTAAAGAACGATTCGATAAGCTTGAAATAATCAATCGGTGTTCAGAGGAAATCAAAGATTTTTTATCGAAAACGAACGTTACCCCCGAGGATGTTAAACAATATTTACCTGAAAATGTAACGGCTATCAACGAGAAACAACGGGCCAATAAGTTGTTGCTCAGACCACAGATAGAATTACATCATTTAGAGAACATCCCGCACATTGGCGAATTTCTCGTCAATCACACCACGGAAGCAAAAGAAAGGGCGGCGATTTTTATAAAATATCAAGCATACATAGAAAAAGAAATTGAACTGGCTCAGAAATTACATCGTTTGGAAGACGTAATGATTCCAGAAGGATACAACTTTCAAAAGCTAAACAGCATCAGTTTAGAAGCCAGAGAAAAACTCAATAAAATCAAACCGCAAACCATTGGACAAGCAAGCAGAATTAGCGGTGTTAATCCTTCCGACATACAAGTTTTATTGATTCATTTTGGTAGATAACAGCAATGACCTGTAGACCAGTTATTTTCAGTTTTACATGCCTCTTTGGTATACTCATAGTTCTCATGAGTGGCTGTGCGAATCCCGTACCACCCAACGGAGGGGACAAGGATACAGCAGGTCCGATAATTATTAGCATCGAAAGCGAAGTTTTAAAAACAGGCCAAAAAAGGGTGGTAATTGCATTTGATGAGAATATCAGCACCAGCGGCGCTATTTTAACATCACCGAGAATTATAAATCCCAATGCATCCACCTTGCATAAAACCGAACAAAGGGTAAAAAGGAATACGTTATTCCTCACATTGCCTCCGTATACCCAAACCATTTATTTGAGTTCCACATTGGTTGATTTAAACGAAAAAAACAAATTCAAACAACCCACTCTCCTATTGGGAAACGATACAGGAGAGATACATATTTCTATTGATGAAACCGATGTCAAAAAGAAATACAATGTTTTTATTCTCAAAGACAGTTTTATTGAAATTTCAGAAAAGAAAAATACCACAAAATATCATTTTGATGGACTTAAACTAACGTCGCATTTAACCTACGTTATTGAAAATGACAACAACAATACGATAGATAACAACGAGCGTTACAATGTCTTTTATTCAACCCCGCGTGCAAGAGACACTTTTTCAATTGAGCTATATCCTTCCTCCAGACGATATAAAAACCATTATTTCACGAAGGACAATAAACATGTAGTCATTGGATCACCATTTTATGAGGAATGGTACAACCTAGATTCTTTGGGAAATTATAACGACACCCTACATTTTAATCATTACCAAGAGAATATATTTAAGAA